>DATAZJ010000147.1:0-3876 GCA_036272115.1 Rhodopila sp.
ATGGCCTCGACCGCGCTGGGAACCTTGTTCGACTGGTGGTGGCCGGCGCGCTTCGGGTCCCAGGCTCCGGCCGAGGCGCGCGACGACGTTGCGGCCGCATTGGCAACCATGCTGGAACCGGTCAGCAACGGGCCACGCTGCTTCGTCCATCGCGACTACTTCGCCGGCAACCTGCTGCGCCTGCCGGACCACCGCATTGGGGTCATCGACTTCCAGGGCGCGGCGATCGGCCATCCGGCCTACGACCTGGTGTCGCTGCTGCAGGACGCACGCCGCGACATCCCGCCCATCAGCCGCGACCGCGGCCTGACGCGATATCTGGCCGCTCGGCCCGAACTCGACCCGCACGCATTCCGGTCCGCGTTCACCGCCTGCGCGGCGCAGCGGCATCTTCGGGTGGCCTGCCAGTGGGTGAGGCTTGCCCTGCGCGACGGCCGGCCGCAATACCTCGCGTACGGGCCGCGGACGTGGCGGTTGCTGGCGGAGGCGTTGTCCGAACCGGCGGCAGCACCGCTCGCGATCGCATTGAACCGTTGGATACCGGTCGCCGAACGTGGCAATCCGGCCGGATTGCGTGAAGCCAGGACCTGACCCATGACCGTTTCTCCCCACTCCGCCATGGTTCTGGCCGCCGGCCTCGCGACCCGCATGCGGCCGCTGACCGATACCACCGCCAAGCCGCTGCTGACCCTGGGCGGGCGCACGCTGCTGGATCATGCGCTGGATCACCTGGCGGACGCGGGCGTCGAAACCGTCGCCGTCAACGCCCACTGGCAGGCCGACACGGTGGCGGCGCATCTGGAACACCGGCCCCAGCCGCCTCGGACGGTCTTGCTGCGTGAGGAACACCTGCTGGAGACCGGCGGCGGGGTGCGGGCGGCGCTGGCGGTGCTGGGTTCGGAGCCGTTCTTCGTCGTCAACGGCGACGCGTTCTGGCTGAACGGACCAATCTTGGCGCTGCGCCGGTTGGCGGCGGTGTTCGACGATGCGGTCGACGCGGTGCTGCTGGTGCATCGCACGTCGCACGTGCATGCCGAGGTCGGCTACGGCGATTTCGCGCTGGACAAGTGGGGCACGCCGCGCCGGCGGCGGCAGCGGGAGGTCGTCCCGTATATTTATGCCGGGGTGCAACTGATCCACCCCCGCCTGCTGGCCGGCATGCCGGACGGCGCCTTCAGCATGAACCGGGCCTGGGACATCGCCCTGGAAGCGGGCCGTCTGCGCGCGGTGGTGCACGACGGCATCTGGTTCCACCTGTCCACCCCGCCGGATCTGGCGGAAGCCGAACAGATTCTGGAGGCGCGCGTTACCGGCGACGCCCGCTGGCCGTGGCGCTGAACCTTTTCACCGTTGCGCCGCATGAGCCGTTCCTCGATGCGCTGGCGCTGGGTTGGTTGGCGCGTTGCCGGGAGGAGGGCGGCGATGATCCGCTCACGGTCAGTAAAGGATTGATTTTGCTGCCGACTCGGCGGTCATCCCGAGCTCTGGCGGAGGCGTTTTTGCGGGTGCGGGATGGGCGGCCGACGCTGCTGCCTCGGATTACCGCGCTGGGGGCGCTGGATGAGACGCCGCTGGCGCTGGCCGGCTCGCTGGATTTGCCGCCGGCGGTGGCGCCGATGCAGCGGCTCGCGGCGTTGTCCACGCTGATCCTGGCGCTGCGTGGTGAGGGCGGTGCGCCGCGGACCGCCGACAGGGCCTGGCTGCTGGCGCGTGAACTGGCGGCGCTGATGGATGAGGCGGAGCGGGCGGGGATCGATCTTGCCGCGCGGCTGCCGGATGCGGCGGACCCGGCCTATGCCGAGCACTGGGCGCAGACGCTGAAGTTCCTGCACATCGTGACCGGTATCTGGCCTGAGTGGCTGGCGGATAACGGGGTGATGAATCCGGCGGCGCGCCAGGTGGCGCTGCTGGAAGCTCAGGCTCGGGCGTGGCAGGACGATCCGCCCGACTATCCGGTGCTGATCGCCGGAACGACCGCCGGGATTCCTGCCGTGGCGCGTTTGCTGCGCGTGGTGGCTCGCTTGCCGCGCGGGCAGGTGGTGCTGCCGCAACTGGATCTGGATATGGGGCAGGAGGCGTGGGGCAGCCTGGAACCGTCGCATGCCCAGGCGGGATTGGTCCGGTTGCTGACCGATCTGGACGCCACGCGGGACGATGTGCGGCCGTGGACCGGCGGGGCCGGGGCAGATGTTCCGGTCGAACGGTTTGGGTTGCTGTCGCGGGCGCTGCTGCCGGCGAGCGGGCTGCATGACTGGATGGATCGTTCGCCGGTGCCCTTGGACGGGCTGTCGCGTTTGCATGCGGCCGACCAGCAGCAGGAAGCCCAGGCCATCGCCCTGGTGCTGCGGCAGGTGCTGGAGACTCCGGGGGCTCGGGCGGCCCTGGTGACGCCGGATCGTGACCTGGCCGGGCGGGTGGCGGCGGCGCTGCTGCGGTTTGGCATCGTCGCCGACGACAGTGCGGGGGAGCCTCTGGCGGAGACACCGCCGGCCGTGTTCCTGCGTCTGCTGGTGCGGGCGGTGGCCGAGGAACTGGCGCCGGTGCCGCTGTTGGCTTTGCTGAAACATCCGCTTGCGGCGGCCGGGATGAGTCCGGTTGCGTGCCGGGAGGCGGCGCGGCAATTGGAGAGGGCCTGTCTGCGCGGGCCGCGGCCGGCGCACGGCATCGCCGGATTGCGATTGGCGGCGGAGCGGCATGCTCCGTCGATTGCGTTTCTGGCCCGTCTGGAGGCCTGTCTGGCGCCGGCGTTGCGGTTTGACTCGGCGATGGGTATCGCACCGAACCAGGCTCTCGCGGCGGTGATCGAGGCCGGGGAACGGCTTGCCGCGAGCGATGACAGCGGCGGCCCCTCGCGGCTCTGGGCGGCAGAGGAAGGCGATGCGCTGGCCACCAGCCTTGCTGAACTGCGGGAGGCGGTCGCCGTCATGCCCGATCTGCGGCGGGGTGATCTGCCGGGGCTGCTGGATGCGGCGCTGCAAGGGTCTGTGGTGCGCAGCCGGCGGGCGTTGCGTGGACGCGGGGGGGTCGAGCATCCTCGGATTTTCATCTGGGGGCTGCTGGAAGCGCGGCTGCAATCGGTCGATTTGATGGTCCTGGGTGGGTTGGCGGAAACGGTTTGGCCGCCGATCGCCGAACCGGGCCCGTGGTTGTCGCGGCCTATGCGCACGAAGGTGGGTCTGCCGTCGCCGGAGGAAGTGGTGGGTCAGGCGGCACATGATTTTCTGGCGGCGTGCTGCTCGGCGCCGGCGGTCGTGCTGTCTTGTCCGGAACGCCGGGACAATGCGCCGGCGGTTCCGGCACGCTGGCTGGTTCGGCTGGATATGTTCCTGGAAGGGCGGGATCAGGCGCTGCCGGCGCATCCTTCCGCCGCCTGGGCGCGGGCGCTGGACCTGCCGGACGGGCCGCCGCGTCCGGTGCGGCCGCCCAGCCCGCGGCCGCCTGTGCGGCATCGGCCGCGGGTGCTGAGTGTGACCTCGATCGAGACCTGGTTGCGTGATCCGTATGCGATCCATGCGCGCCATATCCTGAAGCTGGCGGTGTTGAAGCCGTTGGATGAGGAGACCGACGCCGCGGATTACGGGTCTTTGGTGCATGACGGGTTGAACCGGTTCCTGCGGAAACATGGTGCCGTCTGGCCGAACGACGCGGCGCGGGAGCTGCGCGCGGCAATGGCGCAGGCGCTGGCCGAACCCAGGCTGCGGCAGGCGTTGCAGGCCTGGTGGGGGCCTCGCTTGGAGCGGATTGCCGACTGGGTGGCAGGCATTGAAACCGAGCGGCGAGCGGTGCGGACACCGGTGGTGGTTGCGTCGGAGGTGGCGGGGGCGATCGATCTGCAGCGACCGGGCGGGCGGTTCCGGCTGACCGGGCGTGCCGATC
>DATAZJ010000148.1:0-1616 GCA_036272115.1 Rhodopila sp.
CTGGCGGCAAGAGCCGTCCTTGATGGCCGAGCCGACATTGTCGTGCAGCAGATCAGCGAGGTGATCGCCGTTCCCGGCATTACCCTGGTCGGCCCATTGCCGGCAAAAATCCAGAACCAGACGATCTACGCCGGTGCGGTCGCCGCCGATACGTCCGCGCCGGCCGCGTCCCGGGCCTTCCTCGCCGCCATGGCCGGTCCGGATGCGCGATCCGCGCTGAAGGCGAAAGGGATGCTTCCGCCTTAACAAACCGTTATGCCTGCGACCAACGAGTTGCACTTGCTCCCGGGTGCCGTTGGACGCATAGAAAAGGCGCGGCTCAAGGGGGCGAAAAAACGATGATATCGAAGCCAGGAATGCTGCTGATCGGTGCCTGCCTGGGAACACTGGCGCTCGCCGCGCCGGTCCGGGCGCAGCCGCATGACAGCGACGTTACATTCGACCCCGGGGCGTTGGGGATCAAAAAGCCCAAGCCCGGCCTACCCGACGTCAGGGCCCAACCCTTGGCGTGGCCCCGGTTGGATCCTGGCGCGGTGTTCTGCCGTTCGGAAGCCGATCTGGAGAGGCTGGCCGCGCGTCGCGCCGGCGAGGCCGTGGACGGGGCGGTCGACTGCCAGATCATCCGCTCGCCAACTGCCATTTCCATCGTGCAACGTGAGGGCCCGGGGCGGGTTGAGGTGAAAATCTCCGGCGCCAACGCGAATTCGTCGGGGTGGACCGACGCGTGGCTGCCGGACAAGGCTCCGTCGGGGGCGACGTCGGCTTCGCGATAGATCAGTCGTCACGCAGCGCCAGCGTCAGGTCGGTCACCCCCATCGGGTCTTCCAGCGCGGCCAGGCGACCGGCGGCCAGCCAGGCGAAGCGTTCCAGCAACGCCTTCCGCCTTGGCGCGGGCAGACGGAAGCAAAGCGGCTCGCGCAGCATGTCCGCTTCCCGGTCGGCGCAGACGATCAGCCCTGTCTCCGGCGGCAGGATGTCGCGGGGAAAATCGGCATCGACGGCGAAGAAGAACTGGTCGCAGAACGGCTGGTATTCCGTCCACTTTCCGTCGGACAGGTAGTCGCGGAGGCCCGACTTCACCTCGATGCAGACAAAGCCACCGTTCGGCTGCAGGGCCAGGATGTCGGCGCGACGGCCATTCGCCAGCCGGACCTCGTGCAGCGGCGCCCAGCCGAACCGCAGGCATAACCTTGCGGCGGCCCGGCGGATCAGCAGCGTGCGTTCCGGGAACCCAAGTCCGTCCATCAATCCAGCAGCTTGTTGATCGCCTGCGCCAGCCGGACGTCGTTGTCGGACAAGCCGCCCACATCGTGCGTGGCCAGTTCGATCCGCACGGTGTTCCAGACGTTGGACCAGTCGGGATGGTGATCGAGCTTTTCCGCCGCCAGCGCGACCCGGGTCATGAAGCCCCAGGCCTCGCTGAAGTTCTCGAATTTGAATTCGCGGCGAAGCGCGTCGCGGTCGAGCGCGGGTGCCCATCCCGGAACGGTCGTGCCCAGGTGCGCCCGTTCCACAGCCGTCAGGCGTTTTGCCATCTCAACCTCCCGCCTCAGGCGGACATCTTGATCGGCGGATCGAGCTCGGCCGGCAGGGGACACACGTAGGGCGTTTTCCCG
>DATAZJ010000149.1:0-17290 GCA_036272115.1 Rhodopila sp.
TTAGTTCAGCGAACGGGGTCCGGTCGGCGAAGCCGGCATTGCTGACCAGGACATCCAGGCGGCTGAATCGATTTGTGATGGTCGCGACCAGACCAGCGGCTACATGCGGTTCGGCAAGATCACCGAGGGCGACCTCGGCCAGGCCGCCGGCGTCGCGCACCTGTTGAGCCACTGCCTCGGCGGCTTCTTGGTTACGGCGGGTGTGGACCAGGATGGCGCTTTGCGGTCCGGCCAGGGTGCGGCAGATCGCTGCGCCGATTCCGCTTGCGGCGCCGGTGACCAGGATGGCTCGCCGTTGGGTCATCTGAGTACCACGTGTTGGTTCCAAAGCCGCGGGCGGCCAGCAGGCTGAAATTCTCGGCCGGCACATCGAGTACCAGGTCGTGCCGGAAGGCAAGCAGCCTCGCCGGTCCATTGAACATCCGTATGGATTTTTCGCGAGGTAGCCGGGACTGCCGTGTGGATTGCGTCTCGACCGGGGCCGTTATAGGACGGCGCGAAGATTTCAGTAGGAAGCGCCCGCCATGCCCACCGCCACTGTCCTGTATTCAGAGAGATCCTATGCCGACGACAGCGTCGAACGGCGGATTTACGGACCGGATGTGCGGGTCATCTTTCCGACGGCGTCGAATTCCCTTGCGGACCTGTCGGATGAGGATTGCGCGGCGGCCGAGGGGCTGATGATCCTGCGTTTCAAGGTCTTTGCCGCCGACCTGAAGCGGTTTCCCCGCTTGCGGGCGATCTGCCGGATGGGCGTGGGCTACGACAATCTGGACCGGGTCGCGGCGGCGGACCGCCAGATCATGATCCTCAACGTGCCGGATTACGGCACGACGGAGGTCGCCGACCATGCAATGGCGCTGACGTTGTCGCTGCGCCGCGGGTTGCTGCTGCATCATGAGACCCAGCGGGCCAGTCCGCCGGCGGTGTGGCGCTACATCGACGATCCGCTGGTGCGGCGGTCCTCGGTGCAGACGTTCGGCATCGTCGGCATGGGGCGGATCGCCACCGCCGTCGCGTTGCGCGCCAAGGCGTTCGGGTTCCGCGTGGTGTTTTACGATCCGCATCTGCCGAACGGGGTCGAACTCGGACTGGGGGTGCAACGGGCGGCCACGCTGGAGGATCTGCTGCGGCAGACCGATACGCTGTCGGTGCATACGCCGCTGACGCGGGAGACGCGCGGGTTGCTCGGGCTGAAGGAATTGTCCCTGCTGCCCCAGGGGGCGGTGGTGGTGAACACGGCGCGCGGGCCGATCGTCGATATCGATGCGTTGGCGACATTGCTGAAAAGCGGTCACCTGGCGGGCGTGGGGCTGGACGTGGTGCCGGTAGAGCCGCCGGTCGAGCCGGTTCCGGCGCTAATCCGCGCATACCGGGCGCGCGAGGATTGGACGCTGGGACGGCTGATTATCACGCCGCACTCGGCGTTTTATACGCCGCAGGCGTGGGACGACATCCGCAGCAAGTCGGCGGAGACGATGCGGGCGGCGCTGCTGGGGCCGCGGCCGCAGAACGTCATTCCGCCGGAGAGCGATTGAGGCGCGAGCGGCCTACTTTAACGGTTCGGTCAGGGGCTCGACGTTGCCGGTGACGGTGTTGCCGGACAGATCGGCCGGGGTTTGCGTGCTGTTGCGGACGAAGAGGGTTCGTTCCGGTTCGTCGCTGTGGAACATGTTGTTGCGGATGATCAGGGCGTTAGTGGGGTTTTTGACGCCTTCCTCACCGATGGAGATGGCGACCGCCGGGTTCTGACTGTGGAGACCTTTTTCCAGGGTGTTGCCCTGGATAAGCACGTTGCCGCCATTGGGGATGTCGATCAGGTAGCTGGCGGTGCCGGTCGGCCCGTCCTGAATGGAACTGTCGCGGATGACGGTGTTGCGGGCGCGCGACTTGATGTGGTGGCCCACCTTGGTGTCCACGAAGACGCTGTGGTCGATCTCCAGCAGGGCGATCGGCGCGCCGGCATAGACGCCATGGGCGCATAGCGCGATGCAGGCGCCGTTGCCGATGAAGGTGCTGTCGGTGATGCGCACGACGCTGGCGGGGCTGCCGCCGGCCAGGATGCCGTTTTCGTTATGGATGAAGCGGCTGTGCTCGACCGTCAGGTTGTCGCCGGCGGCACGGATGCCGGCACCGTTGTGCCAGATGACGGAGGCATCGGCGAAGGTGATGCCGCGGATGGTGATGTCGTTGCCGCGGGTGATGAAGATGCCCATTTCGGCGCAGGTTTTGCCGGCGATGACGACATCGGGTTCGGCGGCCTCGATCACCAGGTGGGAGGCGTTCCAAATGGCGCAATCGGCGTAGCGTCCGGGATCGATGCGGATGATGTCGCCATCGGCGGCGATCGTGGCGGCCTGGCTGGGCACTTTCAGCACACGGGTCGGTCCGACCAGCAATTCTCTGGCGCTGGCGGCCAGGGGAAGGGCGCAAAGCATTGCGGCGCCGAAAGCGATTGCGGTATGCCTGGGCCGGATCATCGCTGGTCGTGTCGGCGGAAGGCCTGAGGAAAGTCAAGGTGAAACTGGCAACCGGACAGAGCGCGGCACCGCTGGTCGTCCATGTTTTCCCGACCTTCGCGGTGGGCGGCGCACAAGTGCGCTTCGCCGCCATCGCCAACCATTTTGGTCCGGCGTTCCGCCACATCGTCGTCTCGCTGGATGGCAACCTGGCGTGCCGGGAGCGGCTGGATCCCGGCCTCGACGTGACGTTTCCGCTGGTCCGCGCGGGCAAGCACGCCATGCTGTCGAATACTTGGGCCTATCGGGGGCTGCTGCGTGGCTGGCGGCCGGATGCGCTGGTCACCTGCAACTGGGGCGCCATCGAGTTTGCGCTGGCCAACATCTTGCCGGTCAGCCGTCATATGCACGTCGTGGACGGGTTCGGGCCGGAGGAGCGCGACACCCAGATCCCACGTCGCGTGCTGATGCGGCGGATCGCGCTGGGCCGGACTCCGGTGGTGCTGCCGTCCCGCAACCTGGTACGCATCGCGACCGAGGTCTGGAAACTGCCGCCGCGGGTGATCCGCTACGTGCCGAACGGGGTCGATCTGTCTCGGTTTGCGACCGACGGCGCCCAACGGGGGGCGGGTGAACCGGTGATCGGCACCGTCGCGGCCTTGCGGGCGGAAAAGAACATCGCCCGGTTGCTGCAGGCGTTCGCAATACTGCCGGCGGGGCGGTTGGTCATCGTGGGCGACGGGCCGGAACGTCAGGTGCTGGAAGCGCTGGCTGCGTCGCTGGGGGTGGCCGAACGAGTGCGATTTGCCGGCCATCACCAGGACACGGCGCCGTTCTATGCCGGGCTCGATGTTTTCGCGCTGTCGTCGGACACGGAGCAGATGCCGCTTTCGGTGATCGAGGCGATGGCAAGCGGGCTGCCGGTGGTCTCGACCGATGTCGGCGATGTGCGGCTGATGGTGGCGGAGGCGAATGCACCTTTCGTCACCGGGCTGGATGTTGCCGCCCTGGCGGGTGCGCTGACCGATTTGGTCGCCGATCCCGCGGCACGACGGCGAATCGGCTCAGCCAACCGGGCGAAGGCGGAGCGGGATTTCGATCAGGCCGCGATGTTCGCGGCGCACGGCGCGCTGTGGCGCGGGACGCCATGACGGCGGTTCGGGTCTCCGGCGTCGGGGATTTCGCCGAACTGGGCGTGCGGTGGCGGGATCTGGAATGCCGTGCCGCATTGTCGTTCTTCCAAAGCTGGACCTGGGTCGGCTGCCTGGCGGCGGATCGTTTTACCGATCCCGTTCTGGTGGAGGCGACCGAGGACGGGCGGACGGTGGCGCTTGCGTTGTTCAACCGCGTTCGGCGCTTGTTTGGGCCGGCGGTGCTGCACCTGGGGGAAAACGGTTCGGCGGAACTTGATTGCCCCTATGTCGAGCAGAATGGCGTGCTGACCGAGACGGGGCGAGAGGCGGAACTGACCGAATTGTGCCTGCGGGCGGTGGCAGCGCGGTACGATTTGGTGCTGTCAGGCGTGGGCGATGCGGTGCTGGCGGCTGCGAGGCGATCGGCCGGGCTGGTGCGGGCTGTGCGCTCGCAGGCCTCGCCGTTCGTCGATCTGGCGGTGCTGCGGGCAGCGGGCGGGGATTATCTTGCGGGACGCAGCGCCAACACGCGCCAGCAGATCCGCCGGTCCGAGCGGTTTTACGGGCCGGTAGCGGTGGTGCGGGCCGAGTCGGTGGTGGCAGGTCACGCGATGCTGGCGGAGATGGCGGCGCTGCATCAGACAGCGTGGGTGGCCAGGGGGCAGCCCGGCAGTTTTGCTCGGCCGTTCTTTGCGCGGTTTCACCGTGACCTGATCACAGCGGGGCTGCCACGAGGAGAGGTAGTGCTGCTCAAAGTATCATTTCATGGGACTATCATTGGTATTTTGTATAATTTTCATTTTCGAGGTAGAATGTTGGCTTACCAGAGTGGTTTCTCGTACCCGGCGGCGGCGGCCCAGGCTAAGCCGGGTCTGACGTGCCATTACCGGGCGATTCAATTCGCAATGAACCAAGGGATTGATATCTATGATTTTCTGGCGGGAGAAGACCGCTACAAGTGGAGTCTTGCCAACGACTCCCACCGGCAGATCTGGGGGGAGATCGGGCCTTTCTGGTCCCCTGTCCGGCTGTTTCGGGTGGGTCTTGCGGGGGTCCGGCGATGTAAGGCAAACGTCGGCGACGCGTCGGAAAACTTTACAGTTTCTAGTACCGTTCAGACGGGTGGGCCGTCAACGGACTGATAGCAAAGGGTTTCAGTTGCTGGTATGAAGCGTGCATGCTGGTGTTCACAGCGCGCTTTAGCGTGTAAGTGCGGATTGTGTAAAAAAATAATTGTGTATCGTCAAATGGCACGATATGTAAGCGGGCGAAGGTAGGGCTGAAGCTTTGAGAGCGTCACTGGCATCCGCGACTTCTCTACTGGCACTGCTCCTGGTGGAGGGGCATGAGGCACGTGCGACGCCGTCGGTGAGCACGACCGGGACGCAGTCGTTTGGGTATGTTATTGTTACGTCGCCGACGACCTCGGTCAGCCATGCGGATAATCTTACGGTTAGCGGCCTGAACAATGGTGGGACCGACTACTACCCGGGTTACCTGACTCTTTCCGCGGCTTCGGGGGAGTTTTCCGGCATAGCGGTTTCCAGTTCTATCTCCGCGACCGGCACACAAAGCCTGAGTTCGACGTTTACCTTCAAGCCAACCTCTACCGGCACGGCCAGCGACACGATTGTCGGATCCTACGTTTACACGGAACATGGCGGCGGTAGCCCGAAGGCGAGTATCACGCTGACCGGGACCGGGGTGGCGCCGGTTGCGAATGGCCCCGGGACATCGGCCGTGGCCGGCACAGGTTATGTCCTGATTGGTCAAACCGGAACAGCGACGCTGAACATCGCCAATGCCGGCAACGGATATCTGGCCAGTTCGACGCCGACGGTGAAGAATTCGCTGTATAACCTCAACGGATCGGTCACTGGGTTAGGTGCTTCGGTGTTCACGGGCACCGGCGGTACAATTGCGCTGCAGGATTCTAATTATGCCGGGACTGGTGGTTCGACTTCGGCGGCCTTCAGCTATACATATACGCCGACGATCATCGGTTCGACGTCGGCGTCGGTGGTCACCACCTTCACCAATGGCACTGGAACCACGAACGGTGCCAGTTCGGTAACGACAACGCTTAGCGGCACCGGCGTGGCGCCGGTGGCCTCGATCGCCGGGTCGGCCAGCGCCGGCTACGTGCTGGTGACGTCGAGTTCGACCACATCGTTCAGCGTTGGCAACGTGGGCAACGGCAACCTGGCCGGCACCGCCACCGCGGACAAGCTGAACGGCAGCATCGGCGCCCTCAGCAGCAACGGGTTCACCGGTGCGGCGTCCTCCGTCAGCCTCGCGAGCAATGCCACCGGGTCCACGTCCAGCACGGCATCCACCAGTTCGCCGACCTACACGTATAAGCCGACAGTGGTCGGTTCGTCGTCCGCACTGGTGGTGGAGACGCTGTCCAACGGGTCCACCAACGGTCAGAACCTGGCGTCGAACCAGACCACCACGCTGACCGGCACCGGCGTCGCGCCCATCGAATCGGTTTCCAATTCGGTGGTCTATGGCCGCATCGGGTCGGGCGCCACCGCCACCGGGGCGCTCACGATCGCCAACGTGGGCAATGGCAACCTGGCCGGCACCGCCACCGCGGATAAGCTGAACGGCAGCATCACGGCGTTCAGCAGCAACAGCCTCAGCGGCGTCGCATCCTCGATCAGCCTGGCGAGCAACGCCACGGGCTCGACGTCCAGCACGGCCACCTCCACAGTGGGCTATACCTACACGCCCGGCAGCAGCCGCGGCGCCACCTCGACCAGCGTGTCGATCGCGTTCAGCAACGGCAATTCGGGCGGCACCAACCTGAGCCAGTCGGTCGCGGCCACGCTGACCGGTTCGGCGGTCGGACCCACCTATGCCAGCACGCTGGCGGGCCATGGGGTCGATACACCAGCGGTGAATGGCACCGGCACGGTCGCGGGCACCGCCGGGGCGACGATCAACTTCGGGACGGTCAGCTATAAAGTGGCTTCGACCCTGTTCCTGGACCTGGGGAACGTCACCACCGACGCCAATGGCGGCAACCCCAGCCTGACCAACCTGACGATCGATTCCTATTCGATCTCCGGTGCGAATGCGGCGGCCTTCTCCGTCTCCTCTATATCGTCCGTCATCACCGAAGGCGGCATGCTGGTGGTGCCGATCACGGTGACCAGCAACATCGCGTATTCGTCGCTGACTTCCAGCCTGACGATCTTTACCGACGAGGGAACGGGCCTCGGCGGCTACGGCGAGAATTTCACCTATGCCCTGACCGCCCTGAGCGTGCCGGAACCGACGTCACTCGCCGTGCTGGGTGCCGGGCTTGCCGGCCTGGCTGGTTTCCGCCGCCGGAAGCGGGCTGTTCAAAAGGACTGATCGGCGCCGGGTTATCGTCGCGCGGACTCGTCCGGCGGTGTGGCGCAGAAGGTTGACGGCACCGGAAACGCGCCACGGGTTGACCAGCAGCAGTCCGATGCGTTGCCGGCGGCTTGTGGCCCAGCCTTGCTTGTAGGCGTCATCGCCGCGACCGAAATCGATCGCCGCCACATGCTCCTGGTCCAGCAGATGCCGCAGCATCAGCGCGGTCAGCACGGTGCCGGGCGAATGCGTCTTGAATGCCTCATCATGCGCCAGTTTCAGCACGGTGGCGCGGCCGTTCCGCACCACCCAGAACTGCGCCGCGACCGGCTGGGTCCCGATCGACCAGACGCCGAGCCGCAGCAGACCCAACGCGGCTGTCGCGCGGATAAGCGCGGCGTTGAAGGTCGGAAAGGGTTCGGCGTCCTTCCAGCTTCGGTGGTAGACAAATTCAAATGCCTCGACCGCTTGGTCCATCTCCTCGGGGTGGGCGAACAGATCGAACCGCGCGTCCGCCAACGTTTCGGCACGCCGCAGTCGGCGGCGGATGGTTTCACGCAAAGCGCCGGGCCGTCCGGACAAATAGGCGGCCCAATCGAGGCCGGCGACATCCTCATGCCAGTTGCCGAAATGATCGAAACGGAGAACGCGAAGTCCGACCTGGCGCGTGCCGGTTTCCAGATCAGCCAGATACATCCATTCGGCGGGCAAGGCGTCGAGCCGGACGCATCCCGACGGCCGGCAAAGCGCCCCAAAAGCAGCCATGGCGGCGATACGAGCTGACGGGTCCAGTTCGGCTGCGAACAGAGGCGAGTATTCACAAGTATAAGGCGTGGTCAGGCTGCCCAGGCGACCTCCGGTTCGCAGCATCGGCAGCAGGGCGGCGATCCGGCCAGCAGTTCGGATGACGATGAACGACGCCTCGGTTCCCGGCGGCATCGCGTGCGATTGCACGACATTCCACCAGGCCCGTCCGGCGAACAGGCCGGGGGCGTTGTCGAGCAAAGCCAGGGCGTCGGGCGGCAGGGCCGCGACCGAGGCAAAGGTTTCAGGGTAACTCGTACCACGCATACCCGATCCACTCGTGTACGGCGAAGTAGCCGGTCTGCCAGCCGGCCGCTCGGGGCAGAAAATCCTCCAGATCCGGGCCCAGTGGCTCGTCCAGCGAGGTCGGGGCGGCGGTCACCGTCAGCCCGGTGTCCCTGAAAGCGACGAGGGCGCGCCGCATGTGCCAGGCATGGGTGACGAGATAGATGGAGGTGATGCCGTTGGCGCGCAGGATCGCGGCGCTGAAATGCGCGTTCTGCCAGGTATCGTTGGATTTGGTCTCGACCCAGCGCGCCGGTGTTTGAAAATCGTCCTTCAGGCTCTGTGCCAGGACGTCCGCCAGCGCTGGCGCATGGGGCTGGCCAACGCCGCCGCTGACCAGGATCGGCAGGCCGGTGCGCCGGTGCAGCGCTGCGGCGGTGCGCAACCGGTAGAGCGAGAGTTGCCCAGGCCGAAATCCCAGCGCCTCATCACGCGTGCGGCTATACTCGGCGCTGAGGACGACGATCGCCTGCGGCGGGTGATCTGCCGGCGGGGTCATAGGCAGGCCGGTTTCCAGGGCGAGCAGGAGACTGCCGGACACGACGGGCATGCCGAACAGGATCAGCGCGATCAACGACGTCCAGGTGAGCCAGCGGCCTGGCCGTTGCCAGCGGCCGCGGAACAGCAGGCCGGCCACGATCAGGATGACAAACAGCGTAGGCGGCAGCCCGAGGGCCTCCAGAATTGGTTTCATGACGCGCTCAATCAGCCGAACCGCCCATCCAGGCCAAGACGTTGGCGAGGCCAGTGCGCAACGGCACACGGTCCCCAAGTCCCAAAACGGCATTGGCATGGGTGGGCACGCCGAGTGAGTGCCTGATCTCCCCGGCGCGGGGCGGTGCGGTGTCGGCGTTGAGGTTCTTGCCGGTCAGGTCGGCGATCAGGCGGGCGATGGCCTCGATCGAAGTCGGGAGTCCGGTGCAGACATTGAACACCGGGGAATCTGCCGAGCGCAGGCCCATTCCGGCGAGTAGCGCGGCGACGACGTCGGCGACGTAGATGAAATCGCGCGTCTGCCGGCCATCGCCGAAAATCTTGATCGGCTGGCCGGCGGCAATGCGCTCGCAGAAGATGGAAATAACCCCGGAATAGGGCGATTTCGGGTCTTGGCGAGGGCCGTAGACGTTGAAGAAGCGCAGCCCTGTGGTGGGGATGCCGTGGACGTGGCTGGCCACCCTGGCGTGCAGTTCGCAGGCGTATTTATCGGCGCCATACGCGGATAGCGGTGTGCATGCGTCGGTCTCGGCGATCGGGACTGTAAGGGCGTCGCCGTAGACGGCGGCGGACGAAGCATAAACCACTGGAACTTTGCTGCCCTGACGGCGGATCGCATCAAACACCGTGATGGTGCCGGTGATGTTGGCGTTGTGGGTACCGAGCCAGTCGGTAATGCCGCGTTCGACCGAGGCGATGGCGGCGAGGTGAAAGCAGCCATCGACACCGTCCATTGCCGTAGCGACGACCTTGGGGTCGGCGACGTCGCCCTCGATCAGGGTCGCCGTGGCGGGAAGGTTGGATCGGCGGCCGGTGGACAGGTTGTCGAGCACGCGAACGACGTCGCCGCGGGCGACCAGGGCGTCACAGAGGTGGGAGCCGATGAACCCGGCTCCCCCGGTCACGAGATAGATGGTCACGAAGCGCTGGGCCGCGACGAAGTCGTGCGCTTATGCGTGCGGTTGCAGGACCTGACGAAGGACGGAGCCGTCGGACAGGCGGTCGAAGCCCTCGTTGATCTCGTCAAAGGTGATGGTTCCCGAACGCAATTTCTGCACCGGCAGTTTGCCACGTTGATACAGCGCGATGAAGCGGGGAATGTCCCGTTTGGGCACGCAACTGCCCATATAGCTGCCCATGATGCTCTTTCCGTCACTCACCAGGGCGGAATGCAGGTAGGAGAACGTGGCGGTCGAGGCGGGCAGCCCGGCGCTGACCACCAAACCGCCGCGGGCGGCGATGGCATAGGCCAGGTTCATCGCGGGAATCGAGCCAGCCGTTTCGATCACGTAGTCCAGGCCGCCGCCAGTCGCCTGGCGGATTTCCTCCACCACCTCGGCGTTGCCCGCCAGGAACGTATCGGTCGCGCCGAGCTCGCGGGCGATTCGCAGTTTGTCGGCGTTCAGGTCGACCGCGACAATGCGTTCGGCGCCGGCGATAACCCCACCCATCAGGGCGTTCATGCCGACACCGCCCAGGCCGACGACGGCCATCTGGCCGCCGGGCGGAACTTGCGCGGTGTTCAGGACGGCGCCGACTCCGGTGACGACGGCGCAGCCGAAGATCGTAGCGTCCTCCAGCGGCACCTCATCAGGAATTTTTATCAATGCGTTCTGCGCCACGACCGCGTACTGGGCGAACACTGACAGGCCGCTGTAGTGATAGATCGGCTCCCCGTTCAGCGACAGGCGGCGGGCGCCCGAAATCAGCGTGCCGTTGGTGCGCGAGGTGTTGGAGCTTTGGCACAGATTGGGACGGCCGCCGTTACAGTAGCGGCACTCGTTGCAGCTTGTGACGAAGACGCTGATGACGTGGTCGCCGGGCTTCAGGCTGGTGACGCCGGGTCCGACTTCCTCGACGATGCCGGCGGCCTCATGGCCGGGGATGGTGGGCAGTTTGCGCGGGCGCAGGTTCTCGATTGTGGAGAGGTCGGAGTGGCACAGGCCGGCGCCGACGATCTTGTACAGGACCTCACCAGGGCCGGGTGGGTCGAGATCGACGGTTTCAATCGTCATCGGTTTACTGGCGGCGTAGGGCCGGGGTTTCCCTTGCTCCCGCAACACGGCGGCGCGCATCTTCATGGTCGGTATCCTTGGTGGCGAGGGGACTATTGTGGCTGTCCAGGTGGTTTCGGCAAGGCATCCCGCGACCCTGGCTCCGCTTTGGCGTCCTGCCGCAGGCGGGCCTGGTCTTTTCGCTTGAGAAGGTTCTCCCGCAAGGCCGCGGCCTGCCGGGCGGCGCGGTCTGCACTGGGGTTGGCCTTGGGGGATTTGCCGGGCGGCTTGTTCACGACCGGACGATGGGGTGCTTGCGCATCATCGCCTGGCGGGTGCAGATCGCCACCATGTCGTCGCGCTGATTCCAGCAGGTGTGCTCGAATTCGACGATGCCGACATCGGGGCGGGACCGGCTTTCGCGCATCGTCAGCACTTTCGTCCGTGCCCGCAGCGTGTCGCCGTGGAACACCGGCTTGGGAAATTTCATTTCGGTAAAGCCGAGATTGCCGACGGTCGTGCCCAGCGTGGTGTCGTTCACGGTCATGCCCACCATCAGGCCGAGGGTGAAGACCGAGTTCACCAGCCGTTGGCCGAATTCGGTTTCGGCGGCAAAATGGGCGTCGAGGTGCAGCGGCTGGACGTTCATCGTCAGGGCGCTGAACAGCGTGTTGTCCATCTCGGTGACCGTGCGGGTCCACGGATGGGCGAATTCCTGCCCAACCGAGAATTGTTCGTAATAGAGTCCTGCCATGATCCGATCCTTCGCTTGCGCTCACGGGAGTCAACCGCATCCCGGCGCGTATGGGAAGAAGGACAGCCGGCGCCGCCCTGGACGTACCGCAAAAAACGGCCCTCAATAGCAAAAATCAAACCGGGCAGGTGAGCCATGGCGGGGAACGACCACATCAATGCGACATCGCGGCGAGGAATCATGATCGGAGCACCGCTTGTCGCGGCCGCCGCCACACTGCCGGCGGTCGCGGCCGAATCGTTCTGGATGGGGCGCTACCAGGCCAGGAAGGGGGACGTTACGCTGGCGATCTACCGCAAGCGGCTGCATGCGCCGCGTACGGGGGAGGCCAAACTTCCCGTGTTGTTCCTGGTGCATGGTTCCTCGATTTCTTCGCTGCCGAGCTTTGACCTGACGGTGCCGGGGGCGGGGGAATACTCGCTGATGGACGTGTTCGCGCGCTGGGGATTCGATGTCTGGACGATGGATTTCGAGGGCTACGGCAAATCGACCGTTACGTCTGGCAATTCCGACATCGCATCGGGCGTGGCCGACTTGCGTGCCGCGATGCCGGTGGTGGAGCGGGAGACGGGGCTGACAAAATTCCATTTCATGGGCGAAAGCAGTGGGGCAATCCGAGCGGGGGCTTTCGCGGTGGCGGAACCGGCGCGTGTGGAACGGCTGGTGCTGGAAGCCTTCACCTATACCGGCAAGGGGTCGCCGACGCTCGCCAAGCGGGGCGAACAGACGGAGTTCTATCGGACGCATAACCGCCGCAAGCGCGATGCGGCCATGATCCTGAGCATCTTTACCCGCGACAAGCCCGGCACATCGGACCCGCGCGTCCCCGTGGCGCTCGCCAAGGCCGAGATGCCGAACGGCGACACCGTTCCGACCGGCACCTACCTCGACATGACCGCCAACCTGCCGCTGGTCGATCCCACCAAGATGCAATGTCCGGTGCTGATGGTGCGCGGTCAGTATGACGGGATATCGACCGAGGAAGACCTGCTGGACTTTTTCACCAGGCTGCCGACGCCGGACAAGCAATACAATGTCATTCCGGGTGCCGCGCATGCGATCGGCATGAGTCTCACTCGCGCCGATCTGTGGCATGTGATGCACGAATTCCTGACCATGCCGAAAACCGTATAGGGAGGCGACGACCATGGGATTTCTCAGCGACGAGGAACGCGCGCAACTATCGCCGGCGGAGGATCTGCCGCACCGGTTTCCGATCCCCACGCAGATCGTATCGAGCGACGAATATTTCCCTGAACCGCAGACCCGGCAGCAGAAGCAGGTCGAGGATCGGCTGGCGGAGATGGGCGATCGTTACGCCAAGCGGCTGGGCGTCAGCCGCCGCCGCTTTTTCCAGACCGCATCGGGCATGGCCGCCGCGTTCGTGGCGATGAATCAGGTTTACGGCAAGGTGTTCTCGGTGACCGAGGCGGAGGCCGCCACGCCGGAAATGGCCGACGAACGCGCCATCGTGCTGCGCGGCCAGGACGTGTTCGACTGCCACACGCATTTTCTGCGCGACGACACGCGGCTGACCAATTTCGTCGCCCAACGTAAAGCGGTTGGCAAGTTCGGCTGGAACAAGGAACTCGGCGAGAAGGAACAGACCATCGCCGACCTGAAATTCGATAATTACTTCAAGGAAGTGTTTCTCGACAGCGACACGAAGGTGGCGTTGCTGACCAATTCCCCGTCCGATGTGCCGGAAGACTGGTTCCTGACCAACGAAATGGTGTTCCAGACGCGGGACAAGGTGAACACGAAGGCCGGTGCCCGTCGTTTACTGGCGCATTACACCATCGTCCCTGGTCAGCCAGGCTGGATGGACGGCATCGACCACGCGATCGCCACGCTGCGGCCGGATGGCTGGAAAGGTTACACGATCGGCGACAACACCCATAAGGAATCCAGCCATTACCCGTGGCGTCTGGATGACGAGAAGCTGATGTACCCGGCCTACGAACGGTTTCAGCGATCGGGCATCAAGAACGTCTGCATCCACAAGGGGCTGTTTCCGCCGTCGGCCGAAAAGGCCTTCCCGAACCTGCGCAGCCATGTCGATGTCAGCGATGTCGGCAAGGCGGCGAAGGATTGGCCGGGGCTGAATTTCGTCATCTATCACTCGGCGTACCGGCACGTTGGCGGCTCGCCTGTCGAGGCTATGGCGGAATGGGATCAGACCGGCCGCAGTTCCTGGGTCAGCGATCTTGCCGACATTCCGGGAAAATACGGCGTGACCAATGTCTATGGCGATCTGGGGCAGTTGTTTGCCTATACCAGCGTGGCCGAACCGCGGTTGGCAGCGGCGCTGATGGGGACGCTGGTCAAGGGTCTGGGCACCGATCACGTGATCTGGGGCACCGATGCGGTCTGGACGGGCGCGCCGCAATGGCAGATCGAGGGGCTGCGCCGGCTGGAAATCCCCGAGGACATGCAGAAGAAGCACGGCTTCGCGCCGCTGGGTGCCGCCGACGGTCCGGTCAAGCGGGGGATTTTCGCCCAAAACGGTTTCCGGCTGTTCGGTTACGACCGGCACGCCGAACTCGCCAAGCCGGATCGTTTCGGGATGCTGAAGGAAGAGTATCTGCGCGACGGCGCCGATCCCAGCAACCTGCGTTATGGCTACGTGCGGAGGGCATGATGGGCATCCGCGTCCACAACCTGTATTGCGATGCGCAGGGTGAATCCCACTGGCGCGACGTGCAGATCGAATGGGCTCAGGAA
This sequence comes from Rhodopila sp., assembly GCA_036272115.1. GTDB lineage: Bacteria > Pseudomonadota > Alphaproteobacteria > Acetobacterales > Acetobacteraceae > Rhodopila. The sequence goes on from DATAZJ010000149.1 coordinate 14,213, forward strand.
GGGCCGGAGGGCAAGACGTCCACGCGTTTGCCGGCCATGGGCATCATCTTCCGGCAGACCCAGGCGGAGCATGACCGCCCCTGGCATCCGGCGCCGCGGCGGCAATACATCATCAATCTTGATGCCGGCGTGGAACTGACGGCCAGTGACGGCGAATCCCGCGTCATCGGCGCGGGCGAAGTTGTGCTCGTGGAAGACATAAGCGGCCGCGGCCATCTGTCGAAATCCGTCAACAATCAGATGCGGCACTCGATCTTCGTGCCGATCGAATAGAGGAGATAAACCAATGCGCATTCACAATATCTATGTCGACGACGCCGGCGAAACCCACTGGCGGGATGTCGAGGTGCAATGGGTCGAGGAGCGCAACGGCAGCAAGCTGTCCGCGCGTTTGCCGGCCAACGGAATCATCTTCCGCGAGACGGGCGGGGACTACGATCTGAGCTGGCATCCTGCGCCGCGCCGGCAATACATCATCAACCTGGACGGCGGCGTGAAGATCACCGCAAGCGACGGCGAGGCGCGCGAGATTGGAGCGGGTGAGGTGATCCTGGTCGAGGACGTGCGTGGCAAGGGACATTTGTCGCAGTCGATCGGCGGGAAAATGCGGCATTCGATCTTCGTGCCTATCGAGTAGACGGCAACGCAAAAGGGCCGGGGAACTCCCCCCGGCCTTGATGGTGTTGCGTTAGGCGGGATTAGTCGCCGCCGCCAACATACCGGCCACCGAGGCTGTTGGCGGTATTGTCATACGGCCCCGAATGGTAGGTGGCGGTCGGCCGGCCGAACGAAGCGGCGTTGGCCATCGGGGCGATCGCTGCGGTCAGCGTCAGGGCGGCAAAGGCGGCAAGGATCATGGTCTTCATCGGAATTCTCCATCTTTCGTCGGGCGATGTGTCCGGCTTCGATGGAGCCTGAAATAGTCTCGCGCGCTGGGGATGATAATCGAGGTTTTGCTTATTGGATTTATGCGTGCGGCGCGGAAATAGTCCGAACCTTGTGAAGCCGTGTGGTGGACGCCGGCGGGGAGACCTGCTTCGGTATCTCGCGGCGCCAAGTCTGTCATCGAGGAGGAAAAACAATGCGTCTGAAAGACAAGGTCGCGATCGTCACCGGCGGTGCGCATGGCATGGGTGAGGCGGAGGCTCGGTTGTTCGCCAAGGAGGGCGCCGCGGTCGTTATCGCCGACATGCTCACCAAGGAAGGCGAGGCAGTTGCCGCGGATATCGCGGCCAGCCAAGGCCGAGCGCGATTCGTCAGGACGGATGTCACGTCGGAAAGCGATTGGCAGAAGTTGATCGCGGAGACGATCACCGCTTATGGCCGGCTCGATATCCTGGTCAACAATGCCGGGATCAGCGGCAGTTCGGTGGGTGACGTGGATGGGCTGGAGGGCTGGAACCGGTTGCTGTCGGTCAACGGTTCCAGCGTGTTCCTGGGCACCAAACACGCCGCGACGGCGATGATTCCGAACGGGCGGGGCTCGATCGTGAATATTTCCTCGATCATGGGGTTCGTCGGTAGCGCCGATAGCCATCCGGGGTATGCGGCGTCGAAGGGGGCTGTGCGGCTGTATACCAAGGCGGCGGCGGCGAAATATGGACCTTCGGGGATTCGGGTGAACTCGGTGCATCCGGGCTATATGCCGCCGATGCTGAACGCAACGAACGCAGCGGGCCGGGCCTCAAAGATCGAGGCCACGCCGCTGCGCCGGCTTGGCGAACCGATCGAAGTGGCGTACGGCGTGCTGTTCCTTGCCTCCGACGAGGCTTCGTTCGTTACCGGAACGGAGTTGGTTATCGACGGCGGCTATATCGCGCAATAGCAGGAGTTCGCACATGGTTCCGCGTTCACAGATCCCGGGCGTCTATCACCGGCGGATCGGAGACATCGTCGTTACCGCGCTGTCCGACGGCTATTTGGATGGCGCGGTGGAGGTGATGCAAAACATCACGCCGCCTGACGCGACGCAGTTGCTTACGGATGCGTTTCGTCCCGGGCGGCGGACGTCGGTCAACTGCTACCTGGTGTATTCGGCGGGGCGGTTGGCGTTGATCGAGACGGGATCGGGCGATTATCTGCTGCCGACGGCGGGCAAGTTGCAGCAGAACCTGAAGGCGGCGGGCGTCAATCCGGCGGATATTGAATCGGTGATCCTGACGCACATGCATCCGGATCATTCCGCCGGGCTGGCGGACCCGAAGACCGGGGAGAAGTTCTTCCCCAACGCCGAACTGGTGGTGCATGAGAACGAGCCTCGGCACTGGAACGACGACGGCGCGATGTCCCGCGCCGATGAGCGGGCAAGGAAGATGTATTTTCAGTGCGCGCGCGAACAGATGGCGCCGTATCATAACCAGATGCGGACATTTGCAGGTGCGGTGGAGGTGTTTCCGGGCGTGACGTCGATGCCGCTGCATGGGCATACGCCGGGTCATTCCGGGTACATGATCGAATCGGGCGGCCAATCGTTGCTGATCTGGGGTGATATCATCCATGTGCCGGAGGTGCAGGTGCCTCGGCCTGAGGTCACGATGGTGTTTGATACCGATCCGCATCAGGCGGCGGCGACGCGCACGCGGACGTTCGACATGGTGGCGACCGACCGGCAGTTGATTGCCGGGATGCACGTGCATTTTCCGGGGTTCGCGCATCTGGTGAAGTCCGGGGATGGGTACCTGATGCTGCCGGAGCCGTGGGACCAGGCGTTCGGGGGGTGAGTTTCGGGCTGCTGCTTGCCTCGGCTTTGTCCGGCGCCGCCTATACTCTGGCGCCGGGCCCCGCATTCCTGGCGTTGCTGGGGATCGGCGCCAGCCGAGGCCGGCGGGCCGGGGCGCTGTTCCTGTGCGGACATTTCGTCGGTGACGTCCTGTGGGCGGCCCTGTCGCTGACGGCGATCATCGGCGCTCGGTCCATCGGGTCGCTGTTTTTCGATGTCCTGGGGCTGGTGTGCGGGGTTTATCTTTGCTGGCTGGGTGTCCGGGCGGCCACTGCCGCGCGGGGTGCCAACGGGGCGGTGACGGCGGAACCCAAGCGGCCGTTGCTGCGTGGTTTGGCGTTCGGATTGTCGAACCCGAA
>DATAZJ010000150.1:0-6241 GCA_036272115.1 Rhodopila sp.
CTAATATTCGCGGGCCGACGGCGACGCAGTCGTGCCGGCGTCACTTTTCGACGGCTTTAGAGGTCCGCGGAATTTGACGCTGCGGCTGGGAGGTAAAACCAGTTATGTCGATGATGGCGCTGCACGGCAAGCAGCTTGATATTGGCCAGAACTACGAAAATCCCTCCTGGCAGGCACGAGACCGTTTGCCGATCACGCAATGAAAAGTCAGTCAGGAACGTGTCGTCCGGCAATATGCCGTCACTGTTGCCAATGTCTGGAGCACGTCGCCGGTTCGTTCCATTTTGCGTGGCACGCTGGCGACGCGATCTCCGCAATACTTCAAGGTCTGCCTTTCGTAACGATGGGACACCGTCGCTCCATCATTCCATATGCATCTTTCTGCGCAGGCGCTGCCCCGGATCGGCGGACCCCGACGCGGGCAAAGACTGCATTTCCCGCGGCACGCCGGCCGCGTTGCTCATCTGATCGCGAAGGTCCTGGGTCAGGGCCCTGGCGTCCTGCTGATCGTGGATCACATGCGGCGTGATCAACACCAGCAGTTCCGTCCGGGTGCGGGTATTGGCCTGCTGGCCGGCCAGAAAACCGAGCAGCGGGATGTCCTTCAGCCAGGGAATGCCCTGATTGCTGCGGCTGACATTGTCGGTGATCAATCCGGCCAGCCCGACGGTCTGGCCGTCCTGCACGACCACGCGTGACACGACCTGACGTTCGTTGAACGTCGGCGAGTTGATCCCGGAGGTGCCCGATACGGCCGTGGTCGAAGTCGCGACGCTGCTGACCTGCTGCTGCACATCCAGCGTCACCAGGCCGCCGCTGTTCACCCGCGGCGTCACCTGCATGATGACCCCGGTGGGCTGGTAGTTGATTGAGTTGGTGACGGCGGCATCCGCGGTCAGGGTGCTTGTCGTGGTACCGGTCAGATAGGGCACCAGGCTGCCGACCATCAGTGACGCCTGTTGATTGTCCAGCACCATGATTTCCGGCGATGACAGGACATGCACGGTAGTGACCGCCTGCAGCGCGGACAGCACGAACGGGGCACCGCCCGACCCGTGCCCGCCGATGACGAAGCCAGGAAAACTTGTGCTCAACTGCGAGGCGGCGAGCGCAGCCGGACCCAGCGACTGCGACGCCGCGCTGAGAACGCCGTTCACGCCGCCGGATTTGAAGAACCACTGGGTGCCGTATTGCAGCGCGTCGTTCAGCGTCACCTCGGCGATGGTGGCATCGATGCGTACTTCCAGCGGCAGGATATCAACCTTGTGCAGCATCGTTACGATCGCCTCCTGCTCGCGCGGGGTGGCGTAGATCATCAGGGCGTTGTTCTGCTCGTCCGGAATGATGCGTATGCCATCCGAAACGTCGGCGTTGTTGCCGCCGTTCAGTCCACCCAGCAGCGGGCTTGCATCCGCTGCCGCCTGTTGCGCGCCGCCGGTGCTCGCGGCCGGGGCGTTCTGCGACCCGGCCCCCTGCACGCCGCCAAGAGACGTTCCGCTGCCTGGCGCCGTGGCACCGCCGATGCCGCCGGACAGGCCGCTCAGCGATGGTGAGCCGCCACCGGCTGCCTGGCCCGACATCAGGCCACCCGGCGCTGCCGCCTTGTGGCTGCTGGGCCGCGCCGTGACGTTGTTCGGCGTGTAGGCCTGTTGCAGCAGGTAGGCGACATCGTCGCTATGACTGTTTTGCAGGTAATAGACGTGCCAGTTGCGCACAGTCTCCTGCCAGGTCCGCGCGACCATCGCGTAGATCCGGCGCGCGGCGTCGATGTAGCGCGGCTGGCTCGACACCAGCAGCACGCTGTTCACCCGGTCCATCGGCATCGCACGCACGACCCCCGCCAGAGGCTCGCCGTGCTGGCTGCCGAACGCGTCCATCAATGCGGAGGCAAAATCCTTCGCGCTGCCCGCCGGAACCGGCAGCATCGCATAGGACTGGCCCGCCAAGGCGTTTATGTCGAACGCCTGCACAAGGCTGACGAGCGCTTCACGAGCACCTGGCTCGCCACTGACGATCAGCGCGTTGCTGCCGGGGCTGGCAATGATCTTGCCGCTGTTTCCGGCATAGGGCTGCAACAGCTTGGCGAGATCTTCGGCGGAGGCATAGCGCAGTTGCACGACGACGCCGCCCGCCGCCGCGCTGCTGCCGGCGAGCGCGGGCGCGGCCGCGGCACCCGCCGGCACGACGCGATACAGCGAACCCGATTGCAGCAGCGCCGCGCCGCTCTGGGCAAGCATCGCCTGTAGCGCGGCAAGCAGTTGCGCTCGGTCGAGCGGCTGAACCGTACGGAATGTCACCGTGCCATGGACGGCGGGATCGATCGCGTAGTTGACCTTCAGCATGTTGCCGAGGACCTGCGCCACGACCTCCCTTATATCCGTATCGGCGAAATTGAGCACGGCATCGCCCGTCCCACCCCCGTTCGGCTCGCTCGCGGCGGCGGTTCGTATCGTCCCATATGAAACTTGTGCCGGCAGCATGGCGTCCGGTGTGCCGACGCTGCCGTCGATCCGCGGGGATGCGGCGCCGGCCACGCTCGAAACCGGCGGCAGGGGCTCCAATGCGGGTTTCATCGCCGGCGCGCAGCCCGCGAGTGCCGCCAGAGCCGCCAGCGTCGCCGGTAAACATCGGTTCACGTGCAATATCCTACAAGATCGTCCCGGCTTCGGCCTTCGGGATGGGTAAGCTGGATGCCTCCGGCGGGGTCAAAGCCGTGAAGGGCGCGAGGGCCTGACCGCCTCGGCCGGCCGCGGTCGCCTGGGAGGAAAGGAACACACTCAAACCCGTATCCCAAACCTCCAACCAGGGTCTCGGGCGCTTGGGTGCTGCACGGTGGGAGATACATCTCGCGTCACGGCGCGCGATGCCGGGGGCGCGTGAATATCACGGTAGCAGAATGGATAACCTCAGCCCGATAGGCCTGATTGAGGGCGGGCGTGTGCGAATGATAGTCGCCGACCGCCCGCATAAGATCGCCCCGGGTCTCTGTCAGATAGAAGCGGAGAATAAGGCCGGCGGCCGCAATATTGAAACACGGCCGGTCGAGCAGGCGGCCGCGTACATCCGCCTCGCTCAGATGCGTCAGGCGGGACAAAGGCGGCACCCACAGCGTGTTGACCTGCATCACGCCGAGATCTTCGGACCCATCCGTGTTCCGGTGAAAGATCCCGACTCGGCCACCCTCCACGGCCTGGATCGAGGGCAATACGCGCGGCGGAAGATGATACGTCGACGAGACGAGAACCATGCAGGTCACAAACGGTATCACAATGGCACAGCGTCCTCTGTCCGGCGCGATGGGTCGTCGTCAGACGCCCGCAATGTCACGGAGCAACGGCGCCCCGGGTATTCCATCCACGCGGTATATCGCAGCCAGTGTCCGGGGAAAACACTTCGTTCTGTATTAGGGACAACTTGTCACCAGACTGACACTTGCCGCGCCGTGCTTGCCGCGCCTACAGGGACGCCGTTGATATGGGGTCGTTCCGGTTTGATATGCGTGATAGTCCGACGTTATTTCGAAATAGAACCAAGCCACGGGATGAGGGGTTTACCCTTCTGGAGCTTCTTGTCGTCATCGCGATTCTGGGTTTGCTGATCGGTTTGGTCGCGCCCGCGGCATTGCGCCAGCTTGGCGGTGCGCGCGTCTCGGTCGCCCACCAGTCGATTGAACGCCTGTCATCGGTGCTCGATCTCTACAAGCTGGACGTTGGACTTTATCCGACGACCGAACAGGGGCTGCAGGCGCTGGTCGAGCGTCCGGCGGATGTCGCGACGTGGAATGGTCCCTATCTGAAGGGCAAGCAGACCCCGATGGACCCGTGGAACCACCCGTACGTCTATAGCAGCCCGTCGACACGAAGCGGCCATGACTATGACCTGTGCTCGCACGGGCCGCCGGGCGGCGCGGCGGAACAGGAAATGATCTGCAACCAATAGGCCGTATGATGCCGTTGCCTTGAACGTTTCGCCGGCCTCATCAATTCGGCGCGGTCCAGGTCAGGATGCGGTAACCCGGACCGCCATCTTCCGTTCCGATCCGGACCTCCGCGCGCCGGATGAATCGCGCGCCGTTCGGCCCGCCGACGGTCGCCGTGATCGCGATCGTGCGTGATCCCGTTGCGGGCGGTGCGGATAACGCACCGTTCGCGGCAATATCACGCAGTGCCGCCGCGACGACAGGGTCCGCCAAAGTCGATACCGGGGTGCCCGTGTTGTAGATCGAGATATGCGGCGCCAGCCGGTCCAGGATGTCTGGCGTCATTCCCAGGACATCCGATATCTCGGCGATGTTTTGGAATGGCTCCTGTGGCGGCCCGTAATTCTTGCCGGCCGCGATATATTGCGGGGCTTTGGCACCCCCGGCAGAAACGGTCGTGCTATCGTCGCGCCAATCGGCGATGGCGGCCGCGAGTGATGCGGACATCGCCTCCGCGACGCCCACATGCCGCAGCAAGGCCTGCAGCAACTGTGGCGATGCCGTATTCGGGTTGATCTTCCCCGCCTCGTCCTCGACCCGGATACGCGCTCGGCCACGGACTATCTCACCCGGTGCCAAGGGGGGACCGGACGTGGCGATCGCATGAAAGATGACGTCGTAGACAGCTCCGTCCGCTGCGGCCTGAAGTTGCGCGTTCTCTCGTAGATTGCCAGCCATTTGCGCCTCGGTGTGTCCGATACCCGTGACGCCGGTCACCAGCAAGGCGAGCAGGACCATCGTCCACAGCACGATCAGCAGCGCAAATCCCTGTTCGCGGCGCGCTTCGTCCCGGCGCTTCGGTTTCGACCGGGAAACCCGCATCAGCGCGCGATGCCGGCGCGGATCGAAAACGCATCCGATCCGTTTTCAGCACGCGTGACCGATGCGACGAAGGCGGGATCCCTCAGGGTCGGACTGGCGGCCAGCGCGGCGATCAGCCTGGCCGCCGTCTTCGACTCCCCGGTGACCTCCAACTTGCCCTCCCGGATGCTCAAATCCGTCAGGAACGTGTCGTCGGGCAGGGCGGCGGTGACGGCGGACATCACGCCCAGCGGACCGCCCACACGACCGTATTCCGCGGCGATCAGGGCAGCGCCCGACGTATCCCGCGTGATCCTTGCGCGCAGCCTCTCGGCCAATCGCACGCTCGGCTCCAGCGCAGCGATCCGGTCCTCGATGCCCGCCTGCGCCACGGTCTGTCGGATGAAGGGCAGCACGATGACGGCGGCCGTCAGGACGGCGGCGGCTCCGAAACCGAGCCGCAGATGGCGTTGGCGACGCTGCTCCGACGCCGCCATGGGACCGAGCGGGATGACGCGGGACGCCCCCTCCGGCGTCGCTGTCTCCAGCCACGACGGAACGGCGCTGAGTGCTTCAAGCGCCGCACTCAGCGATGGCAGCGCGGATTTCGGCACGAAGCAAAGACGCACATGCAACCGTCGCTGTTCCCGGTCGCGCCGTGCGACCGACCACGTCCAGAACACCTCCTCGACGGCGAACGGGGTGATGCTGTCCATCTCGTAGCGCAGCACGTTCGCCAGGTCGGCTTCCGCGGCGAACGGCAACACGATGGTCCGTTCGAGCAGCACCTCGCCCGGAACGCGCACCGCGACCGCCTGCCTGCGATCGAGTGTCCGCAGGATCGACCGTGCCTCGTCTATCCCTGTCGCATCCAGCACGAAGCGGCCGAGCACCGATTCCATGCCCGCGCGCCGCGTGGTGAGGGCGATCGCCAGCGGTGCCGCTTCCAGATGGCCCTCCGCCGAAATGACGCAGGCATCCCGCGGGCCATCGGCTCGGCCACGAATGGCCGGCGGAGCCAGTTCCCGCATTTGCTTCATCCACCAACCCAGAAGCTCGCTCAGCATGTGTGCGGTCCCGCCTCCCCTTGCCTCGCCGCCGGCCTCATGTTCCGGCTGCCTGACGCATCGGGGTCGCAATCATCTCCGGCCAATGGCGGCGGTCGCCCTTGGCGAAGACGATCCGTATGCGCACCAGGGCGGGCAACGATAAATCGCTCCAGTGGTCCAGCCACCGGCCGCCGCCGTCCCGCGACGGCTCCCAATAAGCGAAATCGATCCGCTCGACGCCGCCGAGAAGCTCACTGTCGGTCGCCCGGGGCGGGGGGCCGAACCGAACGGCATGCAGCCAAGGCGTCCAACGCAGCAGCAGGCGATGCGCGCCATCCACCAGCAACGCGGCATCGACCGGCTGCACTTCCAGCCCGGCCGCTGCATTCGGCAGGGTCGTCCTGAAACGCAG
>DATAZJ010000151.1:0-8572 GCA_036272115.1 Rhodopila sp.
CCTGGCGGCGATCCGAACGCAGGCCGAACCGATCGGTCATCTGATCGCGCTGGGCGGCGAGCACGGCGTCACCTTGCCGCTGCTGCGTGCGCTGGCGCAACGATTGGGCCGGCCTGTCGCGCTGGTGCATTTCGACGCCCATGTCGATACGTGGCCGGATAATTTCGGCCAAGCCTTTGCGCATGGCTCGCCTTTCTACCATGCGATCAACGAAGGCCTGGTCGATCCCCTTCGCATGATCCAGATCGGCATCCGGTCCCCGGTGCAGAAGGACGTGATGGAGTGGACGCTGTCGCGGGGCGTGACGGTGCTGTCGGCGCAGGATGTTCATGCGTCGAGCCCTGCCGCCGTTGCTGCTCGGGTCATCGAGATCGTGGGTAATGCGCCGGCTTATCTCAGCTTCGACATCGATGCGCTCGATCCGGCGTTCGCGCCCGGGACGGGGACGCCGGAAGTGGGCGGTCTGGCGTCGTGGCAGGCCCAGGGCATCATTCGGCGGCTGAAACAGGTTCATTTCGTTGGGATGGATATCGTCGAGGTTTGTCCCGCTTTCGACGTGTCGGAGATCACCGCGCTGGCCGCCGCGACAATGGTTTGGGAGTACCTGGCGCTTTTGGGTGCCTCAGCCATGCGCTGAGGGTCTGCCTATCCCCTGAAAACGCATAACTACTGGGGGATAGCGGACCTATATAGCGCTTCTCGCTTCCGATCCCGGGGGCGGTGACGCATCGCACGTGCCGCGAGCCCTGCATCAGGGCACAGCAACGACGTAAACGCGTCCTTTTCGATAGACCCGGCCAAACCAGTGGGCCGGGGTCGTTTAGGAACACGCCTATGTCCGCCTGCACAGCCGCGATGCGAAGTACCACCAGCATCGTCTGACCCGCTACCGCCGCGTTTTCGCGCGGTACCGGCCCAAGTCCCACGTTTCGTTACGGGTGCGTTTGCGCGCGTCCGTTTGTCCGCGAGGATGACCACGATGTCTGTTGTTGCCCGTACCCGTTCGGCCGTTTCCCCTCTGCGCCGTCCATTCGTTGCCTATCCGGCTCGCCGCCCGACGGTGGACCAGGTGGTCGCCGCCGATCGGCCGGAAGAGCCGATCCACTGCCTGCGCCCCGCCACCGTGGCCGCGACCGCGCGCGATTTCGTGCAGGCGTTCCCTGGCGACGTGCTGTACGCCGTGAAGTGCAACCCGGATCCCGGCGTGCTGCGGGCGCTGCATGACGGCGGCGTGCGCCATTTCGACTGCGCATCGCTGCCGGAGATCCGTTTGGTCCGCGACATGTTCCGCGACGCCGCGATCCACTTCATGCACCCGATCAAGGCCCGTGGCGCCATCCGCGAGGCGTGGGACCATCACGACGTCCGCGACTTCGTCCTCGACAGCGCCGACGAACTGGCAAAAATCCGCACCGAGATCGCCGCCACCGGCATCCCGGGCGCGCTGGGCCTGATCGTGCGCATCGCCCTGCCGAAGGGTGGGGCGAAGCTGGACCTGTCCGGCAAATTCGGTGCGGATTTCGACACCGCCGTCGCTCTGCTGCGCGCCGCCCGCCCCTGCGCCGCGATGCTGGGGGTCAGCTTCCATGTCGGGTCGCAGTGCCTCGATCCGCTGGCCTGGCGCGATGCGCTGGCGCTGACCGGGCAGGTCATCCGCGCCGCTGGCGTGACGGTCGATGTCATCGACGTGGGCGGTGGATTTCCCGTTGCGTACCCGGATCAGGAGCCGCCTCCGCTGGGTGCTTTCTTCGCCGAAATCGAGGCCTCGTTCGACGCGCTTGACCTGCCCGGCGTTCGCCTGTGGGGGGAGCCAGGCCGAGCTTTGGTGGCCGCTGGGACGTCGGTGGTGGTGCAGGTGCAGGCTCGGCGTGGTGACGCGCTGTATGTGAATGACGGTGTGTATGGCAGCCTTGCCGATGCGGGGACGCTGGGGTTCCGCTATCCGGTGCGGCTGATCCGTCCGGATGGTGGGGCCGCCGATGAAACGACCGCGTTTTCCTTGTTCGGGCCGACGTGTGACAGCGCGGATGTGATGCGCGGGCCGTTCCTGCTGCCGGCGGATGTCGCCGAGGGCGACTGGATCGAGATCGGCCAGTTGGGTGCGTACGGCGCCTGCCTGCGCACCGCATTTAATGGCTTTGACAGGGCAAGGATCGTCGAGGTGGGGGATAACCCGATGGGCGACACCCCGGTCTATCAGGCGGAGTCGCTTCAGGCCGCTTGATTGACACCTAGGAGTACCGACCGATGAAGCACGTCGCGTTCGGCGGACGCCTGATCATGCTGGGTTTCGGCAGCATCGGCCAGGGCGTTCTGCCCCTGATCCTGCGCCATATCGATATCCCGAACGACCGCATCGCTATCGTTTCCGGTGACGATCGCGGCCGGGATGTCGCCGCGGAGAACGGCATCAGCTTCACCGTCATGCCGCTGACTCGCGGGAATTTCCGTGATGTCCTGACGCCGTTGGTGCGGGCGGGCGATTTCCTGCTGAACCTGAGCGTGGATGTGTCGTCCGTGGCGCTGATCGGGTTCTGCCGGGAACGGGGGGCGCTGTACCTGGACACTTGCGTCGAGCCCTGGGCCGGCGGCTATACCGATCTGTCGCTGACGCCCTCGCAACGATCGAACTATGCACTGCGGGAAAGCGCGCTGGCGCTGGGCGGCGGTGAAGGCCCGACGGCGGTGCTGACGCATGGCGCCAACCCGGGGCTGGTCTCGCATTTCGTCAAGCAGGCGCTGCTAAATCTGGCGCGTGATACGGGTGTCTATCGGGATGTTCCGACGGATCGTTCCGGTTGGGCGTCGTTGTCGGAGATGCTTGGCGTCAAAGTGATCCACATCGCCGAACGCGCCACGCAGACGGCGTCGTTTGCCAAGCGACCCGGTGAATTCGTCAATACATGGTCGATCGACGGTTTCGTCGGTGAGGGCTGCCAGCCGGCCGAACTCGGCTGGGGTTCGCATGAAAAGACGCTGCCGGCGGATGGGCGGCGTCACGATTTCGGCGGTGGGGCGGCGATCTACCTGCTGCGTCCCGGTGCGTCGACCCGGGTGCGGACCTGGACGCCGATGGCGGGGCCGCTGCACGGGTTCCTGATCACGCATAACGAGTCGATCTCGATCGCCGACTATTATTCGGTGGTCGATAACGGGGTGGTCCGCTATCGGCCGACGGTGCATTACGCTTACCACCCGTGCGACGACGCGGTGCTGTCGGTGCATGAACTGGCTGGCCGCAATTGGCGGCAGCAGCCGGAGCAGCGGTTGATGATGAATGAGATCCGCACCGGCGTCGATGAACTCGGGGTGTTGCTGATGGGGCATGCGCGCGGCGCCTATTGGTACGGGTCGCGTCTGTCGATCGAGCAGGCGCGAGAGCTGGCGCCGCACAACAATGCGACCAGCCTGCAGGTGACGGCGGCGGTGCTGGGCGGCCTGGTCTGGGCGATGGAGAATCCTCGGGCCGGCATCGTCGAGGCCGATCATCTGGACCATGAGCGGTTGCTGCAGGTGGCCGAACCTTACCTGGGCGATATGGTAGGGGCGTACAGCGACTGGACTCCGCTGCTCGATCGGGGACGTCTGTTCCCGGAGGCTGTCGATGGGTCGTGCCCCTGGCAGTTCGGCAATTTCCGGGTGACGTGAGGCGGCTTATTCCGCGACCACCGGCTGTTCCTTCAATTCCTCCACGGTGAACCACACCCACACCAGGTTCGCCGCCAGCAGCACCGTCGTCACGACGAACACCCACCGTATCCCCAGCAGGGCGGCGACGCCGCCGCCGGTCAGCGGGCCCAGCGAGTTGCCGAGGAATGTCGCCGATGCGGTCATGCCGTAGATGGTGCCGCGGTTCTCACGCGACACGCTGCGGCCGATCAGCGCGTTGGCCGTCGGCAGGATGCCGCCGATGAACAGGCCGACGGCGAACCGCTCCGCGACGAAGGCCCAGTAGCTGCCGACGAAAATCTGCGGTGCGCTGGTCAGGGTGGCGCCAAGCAGGCAGATCAGCAGCACCTTGCGATAGCCGATGATGTCGCTGCGCTTGCCCAGGAACGGCGAGGACACCAGATCGGCCAGCCCGGTCACCGAGAAGGCGATCCCGGACAGGGTGGCGATTTCGGGTGGCGACCCGACCAGGTTCTGCACGAACAGGGTCACTACCGGCTGCACCGTCCGAACGCTGAACTGCGCCATCAGCAGCACCAGGAACAGCGCCGACAACCCGGCTGTGCCGGTCAACAGCCGCAGGTCGGGAAACAGCGACTTCGACCGGCGGATGTTCGTCGGCGGGGTGAAATCCTCATGCACCACGGCCCATACCAAAGCGAGTGCCGCCAGCGTGATCGCGCCGGTGCAGAAGAATGGCACCCGATAGCTGCCGGTCGCGTCGGCCAGGACGCCGCCCAGCACCGGGCCGAACAGCGATCCGACCAGTTGACCGGTGCTCAGCCAGCCCAGCGCGTAGCCCAGCCGGCGCTCCGGCACCTGGCTGGCCACCAGGGCGATCGCCGCGGAGGAAAACCCCGCGAACGCCCCCATCACCGCCCGTGCCCCGAAAAACCACCAGACGTTGGTGGCCAGACCCATCAGGGCGGTGAAGATGCCGATGGCGAGGCTGGAGCGCAGCAGCGAGAGTTTCCGGCCGTGCTTGTCCGCCACGCGGCCCCAGATCGGCGAGGCGAATGCGGCCACGAAGGAGGTGGAGCCGGTGATGATGCCGGCCCAGAGGTCGACGCCCTCGCTGGTGCGGACCCCCAGTTGGGGCAGCATCAGCGGGATGATGGGGCTGAGGAAGCTGATCGACGCCGTCATGATGAACTGGATGCCGACCATCGCCCATAGCGTGCGCTGCCAGCCGGAGTCGCTTGGTTTAGTCGTCGGGCGGTGTGGGCTGTGGTCCGGCGTTTCGTTCATCTGCCTTGATGCTACCGGAACGGCGGCGGATGGAAAGACCGGCGGCGACCGTTCCTGGCCCTGATGCGATCGCGATGCTAAAAAGCCGGCCTGTCGAGGAAACGCCATGAAAATTATCATCCCGGACGACTATCAGGACATTGTCGACCGGCTGTCGTGCTTTGCCCTGTTGGCAGGCCATGACGTGATCCGCTATCGCGAACCTGCCGCCGATCTGGAGCAACTGGTCGAACGCCTGCATCCCGCCGAGGTGATCGTCGCGATCCGGGAACGGGTGAATTTCTCCCGAGCGCTGATCGAGCGGCTGCCCAATTTGCGGCTGATCGCGCTGGTGGGCCGAGCGGCGACGACGATCGATTATGCGGCTTGCAAGGATCACAATGTGCTGGTGTCGACGGGCGCCAGCAACTCGCCGATCGCGCCGGCCGAACTGACCTTCGCCCTGATCGTCGCCGCCCGCCGCAACATCGCGCTGGAGGCGGAACGGATGCGGCGCGGCGACTGGCCCTGCACGCTGTCGCATCGCCTGGCGGGCAGCACGCTGGGCATCTTCGGCCTGGGCGCGATCGGCTCGATCGTGGCCAGGGCCGGTGCGGGGATGGGGATGAAGGTCCTGGCGTGGGGGCAGGCGACGTCGGCCGCGAAGGCCAAGGAAGCCGGGTACGATTTCGCCGCGAGCAAAGATGATCTGTTCGAGCGGTCCGACGTGCTGTCGTTGCATGTGCGCCTGCGTCCGGATACGCGCGGCATTGTCGGTCCGGACGATCTGGCGCGGATGAAGCCGACGGCACTGCTGGTCAACACGTCTCGGGCCGAACTGATCCAGCCGGGGGCGCTGCTGGCGGGGTTGAAGGCCGGTCGCCCCGGCTATGCGGCGATGGATGTGTATGAGGAGGAGCCGATCACCAACGGCAATCATCCTTATCTGTCGATGCCGAACGTGCTGTGCACGCCGCATCTCGGCTGGGCGGAGTGGGACAATTTCGAACTGTATTTCCGCGAATGTTTCGAGCAGATCGTGGCGTACGCCCAGGGTGCGCCGATGCGGCTGGGGGGCGTTCGCTGATGGCCGGCGAAACGGTCGCGCAGGGCGCATTTCGAAAAATCATCTGGCGGCTGATGCCGCTGCTGACCGTCAGTTACATTCTGAACTACCTGGATCGCGGCAATATCGGTTTCGCCGCGCTGCAGATGAACCATCGGCTTGGCCTCAGCGCGGCGCAGTTCGGCGTTGGTGCGGGCATCCTGTCGCTGGGTTATTGCACGTTCGAGATCCCCAGCAATCTGGCGCTTTACCGGTACGGTGCCAGGAAGTGGATCGCCCGCATCATGATCACCTGGGGCATTGTCGCCGCCGGCTGCGCATTTATCCAGGGTCCCACCAGCTTCTATTCGATACGTTTTCTGCTTGGCGTGACCGAGGCGGGCTTTTTCCCCGGTATCGCTTTTCTTTTGTCGCAATGGTTTCCCGCCGAATATCGCGCCCGCATGCTGGCGATCCTGCTGCTTGGTGTGCCCGTATCGTCCGTCGTCGGCGGCCCCGTCTCCGGCGCCCTGCTCGGGCTTGACCACGTCGCTGGCCTCGCGGGCTGGCAATGGATGTTCATCATCGAGGGCCTGCCCACCGTTGTGCTTGGTTTTGTCGTGCTGTGGGCTCTCGCGGATAGCCCGAGTACCGCGTCGTGGCTGACGCCTGAGGAAAAGGTCGCGGTGCAGGCCCAGATCGCTGCCGAACCGCGGCATCAGCCGGTGTCGCATCTGTGGACGGCGCTGAAGGATCCGCGCGTGCTGATCCTGGCGTTGATCCAGTTCGGTTTTACCACGGGTTCCTATGGCGTGGGCATCTGGCTGCCGCAGATCATCAAGACGCATTTCCATTCCAACCTGACGGTCGGCTTTGTCTCCGCGGGACCTTACGTCATTGCATCGATCGCGATGCTGGTCTGGGCCGGGATGGTCGATCGCAGCGGCAAACGGGTTGGCAACCTGGTGCTGACCTGCGGCCTGGCAACGCTGGGACTTGTGCTGTCGGTGGTGTTCGGGGCGTTCTGGCTGTCGTTCTTCTGGCTGACGATCGCCCTGGTCGGCATCACCGCCGCCAGAGCGGTTTTCTGGGCAGTCCCCGCTCGGTTTTTGACCGGGGTGGCGGCGGCGGGCGGGCTGGCGTTCATAAATTCCATAGGTACGCTCGGGGGATTTGTCGGTCCTGCCGTGGTGGGATGGCTCAAGAGCACGACCGGGTCGTTCGCGGCCGGATTGATTGGAATGGCTGGATTCCTGCTGTTGTCGGCCGTCCTGGCCGGGGTATTGCGATTGTTGGTGCCGCGCGAATAGCGGTCGCTTGAAGCACCGCGACCGGTCGCGCAGACTGAATTTGGTTTCTGGAGGCATTGCGTATGGCCAGCACGCTTGAAATCCGCATCGACGACCGGCGTCCGTTCGCCGGTGGGCACGCGTTTGGCGAAACCGGTGCCTATGAGCGATTGACCGGGCGGGTGCTGTTCGCGGCCGATCCACTGGCGCCGGCGCAAGCGGATGTGGTGGACATCGACAAGGCGCCTCGGGATCCGGAGGGCCGCGTGCGGTTCGAGGCTGATTTCATGATCCTACGGCCGGTGGATGGTGGCAATCGGCGGGTGTTCTTCGATTATGGCAACCGGGGGCATAAACGGGCACTGCAATTCTTCAACGATGCCCCGCACAGCAACGATCCGCTGACGCTGGAGCATGCCGGCAATGGCTATCTGATGCGGCGCGGCTATGCCGTCGCGTGGCTGGCGTGGGAAGGCGATATCCTGCCGGGCGATGGCCGCATGGTGCTGGATGTGCCGGTTGCCACTGATAACGGCGCACCGATCACCGGGCGGGTGCGATCGGAGATCATCGTCGATGCCGCGTGGACCGGCAGCATGCCGCTGAGCGGCCGGGTCGCGGCCTGGTCCTATCCCGCGGTGTCCAAGGCGTTCGCCACATTGACCCGGCGGCGGTACCCCTATGACGCGGCGGAAACGATCTCGCCGTCGGACTGGGATTTCGCGCTGGAAGTGCAGGGTGCCGGCGCGGAATCGGGCGGTGCGGAAACGGCGATGGTTCCGGCGGACAATTTCATTCACTACCGCCCTGGGTTCGAGCCTGGCTGGATCTATGAGCTTGTGTATACGGCGCGCGATCCGAAACTGATGGGCCTGGGCCATGTCGCGGTGCGCGATTTCGTCAGTTTCCTGAAATACGACAGCAGCGACGGCAACCCGCTGGCGGGCACGCGGATGGCGTACGGCTGGGGGCGCTCGCAGACCGGACGCTGCCTGCGCGACTTCGTCTATCGCGGCTACAACGCCGATGCGGCGGGCAGGCGGGTGTTCGACGGAATCATGCCGCATGTGGCCGGGGCGGGCCGCAAATGGCTCAATCATCGGTTTGCCAGCCCGATCGTGTCCGGCGGGCAGCAATATGAGGATCATTTCAATATCGCGGATTCGTTTCCGTTCTCTTACGCCCGGTCGGTCGATCATCTGACCGGGAAGGAGGATGCGATCCTGAAGCGGCCGGAGACCGATCCTCTGGTGATGCACACGCAGACCTCGACGGAATACTGGGTGCGTCGCGGGTCCCTCGCGCACACCGACACGCAGGGCAACGACCTGAAGCAACCCGA
>DATAZJ010000152.1:0-16082 GCA_036272115.1 Rhodopila sp.
CCCTGTGTTGCCGCTCAGCGTCGTAAGCGAGGTGGCGACGAACCCGGTTATGTCGATCGTGTCGCCTGAAACGAAGCCATCGACGACCCCGGGTATGTTGGCTGTGTTGGTCTCGAACAGCCAGGATGCCGAGGGAGCGAAGGTGAGCGTTCCGAAGTTGATATACTCCGAGTTGAACCCGCTCAACGTGCCCTTGGATGCGCTCGATCCGAGTTCCAGTGTGCTCTTTGCAGCGGCGCCGCCATCGACGACCCCGTGGAAACTGGCCCCGGCATCGACGGTGACAACACCGCCGAAGGCGGCGGTAAGGCTGACCGCGTCGCCGCCGCCGCCGCTGATATAGCCGGCGTTGGTGACTGCACCGACGCCCCCCGTGATTTTGATGCCGTAGGCGGTGCCGCCCAGCGGCGATATCGTGCCCGTGGCTAGATTGGTGACTGAACCGCCGTCGTGCAGACTGATGGCGCCATATTTATTCGATGCCGCGAAACCCTGGATCTTCCCGGCGTTCACGATGTTGACCGGGCCATAGCCCTCGATCCCGCCACCCGAGATGATGCCGGTGCTGGCGTTGCTGATGTAGGTGCCCATACTACCAACACGGACACCGGCACCGGCGTAAATCCCGTTGCCTCCGCTGATGTGGCCGTAGTTGACAAGGGTCCCGCCCAGGATGAAGACGCCGAACCCGTACCCGCCGGTATCTTCGATGACGCCGGCCGCGGTGTTGGTGATGTGTGCGGTTAGGTTCGTCCCGGCCGCCGCACTAAACAGAACGCCATAACCGGCATCGTTAAGCGAGGCGTAGGTCGCGTCGATCGTGCCGGCGTTCACCAGCGTGACGCCATTCGCGCCGTAAATATCGACGGCACTATCGCCGTTTCTGCTGCCCGGGAAGCCGGAGGGATTTGTTGTGATTACAAAGTTATTTACGAGCGTCTCGGCCGGCGTGCCCGGCCCATAATAGACGCCCTTGGAGCCGCTCGGAATATTTTTCGTCGTCATAAGATTTGAAACCCTCCCCCCTGGTTCATACGCCACTCGATCCGAGAACCCGCCGCTGCCTTCAACCCACTAGCCTGATGGGACGCGCCTTCACCCCAATTGATTGCTCGACCTCGTTTGCTGCCCGGGGCTTCCTGATGGCTCGCCGCCCTCTGATCCTATGCAATTACGAGACGAACCCCGCCTTTTCTGCAAGTCGGTCCTATCGCCATGCGGAGTCACGTATCCGGACTGTCGTCCCGCGACCTGTTGCCCCCGGGTGCTGGCGAGACGACATCGTTACAATCTAGATTCCCCCGCCCACGGCGATATAACAAATTTAGAACGGTGTTGTCACGCTCGCCCCTATTCCCTCAGTAGTGTAATTCCGTTACAGAGAGCAGATCAAGTGTCTTCTGGCCATCGTCTGATAACGTTACGTCCGATATGCACGTCTTGGTTGTAGGCGGCGTGTTCGGACGTGACGAATGCACGGATCAAGGCTAGAAAGCGGCACTGGGTATCATGTCGCCCGGATGGGCCGGGCTGGGGGAGGCTAAAAAATGGACCAATTTGTCGGGCAGGTTATCGCTGTCGGCTTCAATTTCGCGCCCGTGGGCTGGGTCCTGTGCAACGGCCAGCTTTTGCCGATATCGGAGTACCAGGTGCTGTACACCCTGATTGGCACGACGTTCGGCGGCAACGGGCAGACCACCTTCGCGGTACCGGATCTGCGTGGCCGGTCGCCGTTGGGCCAAGGCACCGGACCGGGCTTGCCGACAGCCGTCCTGGGGCAGGCCGCCGGCACGGAAAGCGTGACCCTGAACGGCCAGCAGATCCCCGCCCA
The DNA here is from genome assembly GCA_036272115.1 of Rhodopila sp. Lineage (GTDB taxonomy): Bacteria > Pseudomonadota > Alphaproteobacteria > Acetobacterales > Acetobacteraceae > Rhodopila. The sequence continues at coordinate 1,832 of DATAZJ010000152.1, forward strand.
TCCGCATCCGCAGATGGCGTCGTCGGCGGTGGGTACCGCGGCGAAACCGGCAAGCACGATGGTGCTGGCAAACCAGCCGGTCGCCCAAACCCCCATGTATGGTGCGGTTGCGTCCACCGTCTCGCTTGCGCCGGCGTCGATTGGACCGGCCGGAGGCAATCAGCCCCATGAAAACCGGCAGCCCTTCAATACGGTGAACTATATCATCTCGACCGTGGGGATCTTTCCCTCCCAAAGCTGATTCGCGCACACGCAGGAAACCCATGAGTCCGTTTGAAACGGACAGCGCAGGAGAAAAAAGATGGCGTCACCCTTCCTTGGACAGATCACTGTCTATCCTTATTCGTTCCCGCCCTTCGGTTGGGCGGATTGTGCCGGTCAGATACTGCCGATCTCGCAATATGCCGCGCTGTTTTCCTTGCTTGGAACCCAGTATGGCGGGAATGGCACAAGCACGTTCGGCCTGCCGGACCTGCAGGGGCGCATCCCGCTCGGGCAAGGCCAGTTGAGCGGCGGCGGCCTTTATGACATGGGTGAGACCAGCGGTATGGAGAGCGTGACTCTTCTGCAGACGTCCATGCCAGCACACAGCCACTCGCTGACCGCCACGACGATCGACGGGTCGACCAACAGCCCGAGTGGAATGATATTGGCCAAGCCGCAGACGGGTGGCGGGCGTGGCGGCGGCGGCAGCCAGGGCGACATCTATAATCCGGGGACCGTGGATACTCCCCTCGCTGCGACTTCGATCGGACCCGCTGGCGGGTCGCAACCGCACAACAACATCCAGCCTACGCTGGTGCTGCGCTATTGCATCGCCATGCAAGGTGTCTTTCCGGCACGAAGCTGACCTTGGACGGCGGACCCGGAGCAATGGGCGGATGGCTTGCACGCCTGGCGTCCGTTCCGGGTTTTCCGCCGAATAGCAATCATATCGGCGACCGATGACATGCAACGTGCGTCGCAGAACAAATATCGGGGAGTTTAGAACGATGTCTCAACCCTACCTAGGCCAAATCGAGTCTTTTCCATACGGTTTCGCACCCAGGGGCTGGCAGTTCTGCGCGGGGCAACTGCTGGCGATCAATCAAAATACGGCGTTGTTTTCCCTGTTGGGCACGACCTATGGCGGGAACGGCATCCAGACGTTCGCGCTGCCCGATCTCCGCGGACGTGTCGCGATGGGGCAGGGCAACGGCAGCGGTCTGACCCCGCGCGTGATAGGGGAAGTGTTGGGTGAGGAAAATCACACGGTCATCTCCAACGAAATGCCTAGCCATACGCATCAGCTCAACACCGCGGCGAATTCCAACACCGCGAACAACACCACCATCCCCAGCAGCACGGTGGTGCTTGGCTCGGCCACTGGTTCCGGGGGGTTATCGGTCTTCCCTTATGCCGCGCCTCCGCCCGCCCCGACCGTGGTGATGTCGCCTAGCGCGATTGGCATGAGTGGCGGCAGCCAGCCGCATAACAACATGATGCCGTATCTCGGCATGCAGTTCTGCATCGCGTTGTCGGGGATCTTTCCGTCGCGCAACTGACGTCTCGTGCCGGCGCCCGTCAGTTGAACACCGCCTGGTAATCCTGGTGTTCCCGGGCGGGCGTGTGGATTGGCGATACATACATCTCGAACACCGGGCTGTCCGGGACGGCGATCCGGTAGTGCCCGGCCGGCAGGATGTCGCCGGCCGGTCCCTCGAAAATCAGCGTGAACGGCACGCGCGAAACGCCCGGGGCGGCAAATTGGGGCTGGAGATCGATCGACCGCAGAAGCAAGGTCAGATGATGCCCATGGAAGCCAAATCGCTTGCCGAGATAAGGGGAAAACTGTTCATGGGTCAGCAGTTCGTCCATGGCGCGGCCTTTCCTGTCCGGGTTGCGCAATGCGGATCCGGGTTGGGTCCGTTGCTATTAAGCGCAACGACCGGCGGGGTAAAGGGCGCCCGGTGGTGACCGGCGCACTGGTGCTGGAAACCACGCGCGGGCCCTTCACGCTGCGTCCTCAACGGCCGGACGATGCCGATTTCCTGTATGCGCTGTTCCGCAGCCATATGCTGGCCAGTGTCGCCCCGATGCCGGTTGACGACGCCGTGAAGGAGTCGCTGCTGCGGATGCAGTTCAGGTCGCAGACCATGACGTATCGCGCCCAGTATGCCGATGCCCGGTTCGATATCATGGAGCGCGACGGCGTCCCGTTCGGCCAGTTGGTCCTGCATGAAGCCGAGGGAATTGCGACGTTTGTCGATTTTGCCCTGCTGCCCGGCGAACGGGGGGGCGGCCTGGGTACCGCCGTGATGGTGCGTCTGCTGGATTGGGTGGGCGAACGTTGTGCCGTCGCGCGGCTGAGCATTCTGTATAACAATGAGGCATCGCTGCGCATGACCCGCCGCATCGGCTTCGTCCAGATGGGGGAGGCGCCGCCGTATGTGGAGATGGAATGGCGTCGGCCGGTTTAGACGTTTCATCCTGCCGTCGTTTGAAAGCTGTTTGCCCATGCCGCCTTCTATCCGCACCGAGTGGGATCTCGATCCCGATTTCCTGACCGTCAACCATGGATCTTTCGGGGCGACGCCGAAATCCGTCATCGCCGCTCAGCGTGTCTGGCAGGACCGGATGGAGCGGCAACCGAGCCGGTTCATGAACACGGTGTATGCGGGGGCGATACGCGATGCGGCGGAGGCTTTGGGTTCGTTTGTGAACGCGAACGGGCGCGACATTGTATTCGTTGGAAACGCAACTACTGGTTGCAACGCTGTTCTTCGCAGCTTGACCAGGTTGGATTCCGGCGACACCGTAACGTTACTGTCACACGTTTATGGCGCGGTTCACAACACGGTCAGGTTCGTTGCTGAACAGACAGGAGCGCGAATTGTGCGAGCGGCGGTCCCATATCCTGATCCGACCGAGGACGCGCTGGTCGCCGCGGTCGCCGCGACTTTGACGCCGCGCACCCGGTTGGCGGTGATCGATCACATCACGTCCGGCAGCGCGATCGTCGTGCCGGTGCAGCGGATCGTCGCGCTATGTCACGCGGCCGGTGTGAAGGTGCTGATCGACGGCGCGCACGCACCGGGCCAGGTTGATCTGGACCTGACCGCCATCGGCGCGGACTGGTATGTCGGCAATTGCCATAAATGGCTGTGCGCCCCGAAGGGCTGCGCGTTCCTGCATGCCGCCCCGGCAGCGCAGGCGGGGCTGCACCCCGGCACGATCTCCCATGGCTATGGACAGGGGTTTTTGGCGGAGTTCGACTGGACGGGGACGGCGGACCCGAGCGCGTTCCTGGCGGTGACGGAGGCGATCGCATTCCATGAGCGCCTGGGCGGTGCGGCGTTTCGCGCGCGCAATCGGGACCTTGCCGCGCAAGGTGCGGAACGGATCGCGCGGCGCCTGAATACTCAGGTGGGTACGCATGGGGCGGTCGCGGGGGCGATGGCGACGATCCGCCTGCCGGTCGATGACCCGAACCCGGCGCATGCGCTGGCGATCCGGCAGCGTCTGATGGCTGCGGGCACCGACGCCCCGGTGCATGCGTTGGATGGCGCGTTATGGCTGCGTGTGTCGGCCTTCGCCTATAACGAACTGGGTGATTATGACCGGCTGGCCGCGCTGGTGGCGTCCGTGTTGCGGGACTGACTGGATCGGTTCGACCGCTCGCGGCTATAGTCGGGCCGTTCGGAAGGAAAGCATCACATGACCGTCGAATTCATCGGCATGATCCATCATCGGGAGGCGTCGGAGATCATGGCGCCGCCTCCGGTGATCATGGATCGCGGTTATATCCGTGATTTTGCCCAGGCGGCGGAGAATGGCGGCTTCGACAAGGTGTTGGTCGGGTATTACTCCGACGGGCCGGATGGGTTCCTGCTGGCGGCGGCGGCGGCGGCGCATACTGACAAGCTGGGGTTCCTGGTTGCGCATCGTCCGGGCTTCGTCGCGCCGACTCTGGCGGCTCGGAAGTTCGCCACGCTGGATCAGATCACCGGCGGGCGGGCGGCGATCCATGTGATCAGCGGCGGCGACGACGTTGATCAGTTCCGCGATGGGGATACCTTGGCGAAGGAGGACCGTTACGCCCGCACCGACGAATACGTATCGATCCTGAAGCGGATATGGACCGAACCGGGACCGACCGTCGATCATGAGGGGCGGTTCTATCGTTTCGCTGGTGCTTCCACCGCGCAACGCTGCGTGCAGCAGCCGCGGATTCCGATCTATTTTGGTGGTGCCTCGGACGCGGCAATTGCGGTCAGTGCGAAGCATGCAGACGTCTATGCGCTGTGGGGCGAAACCCAGGACCAGGTCAGGGAAATCACCGGCCGGCTGCGCGTCGAGGCGGCGAAGCATGACCGTTCGGTGCGCGTCAGTCTGTCGCTGCGCCCGATTTTGGCGCCGACCGAGGATGAGGCATGGGCGCGTGCGGAAACGATCAAGCAACGGATTATCGAGCGGCGGGCGGCGATGGGGCTGGGGCCGCGGAACCCGGTGAATGAAGGGTCGAAGCGGTTGCTGGCGGCCGCGGCGAAGGGCGAACGTCTGGACAAGCGTCTATGGACAGGTGCCGCGATGCTGACGGGGGCAAGCGGCAATTCCACCAGCCTGGTGGGCACGCCTCGGCAGGTGGCGGAGTCGTTGTGCGACTATTATGATCTGGGGGTGACGACATTCCTGATCCGCGGCTTCAATCCGTTGGTGGACAACATCGAGTACGGCCGGGACCTGCTGCCGCTGACACGGCAACTGATCGCCGAACGGCTGGCCGCTCGGGCGGCGTGAGGGTTGGGGCGCGCCGAGCGTCCTGGCCTCGAAATAGCGAAGGTCGCGCGAATAGAATCAGATCGCTACAGATGTCGTCGCAACCCGACAAGGGCTGTTGGCCGACCAGCAACCGCGTGACGATCAAGCCATGGACCTCAATATCTCCGCCTTGGAACGAGTCATCGTGCGCCTTGAGGAAGCCGTGGACGCCTACCGGCGGGACACGTCCCAATCGCTCATTCGCGACGGTCTGGTCCAGCGGTTCGAATTTACCTACGAGATCGGCCACAAACTGTTGCGGCGCTATCTGGCGGCGAACGCCATACCGGCGGACCTGATCAACAGCATGAACTTCGCCGACATCATCCGGGTCGGCAACGAAAGTGGGCTTTTGCTGGGAAACTGGCCGCGGTGGAAGACATTTCGCGACATGCGGGCGAGAACCAGCCATAGCTACGACGAGGCGGTCGCCCTGGAGGTCGTCGCGGGCATTCCCGGTTTCTTGGAAGAGGCCCGGTATCTGCGAGATCGGCTCAAAGAGCGGTCGACGGAATGACGGCCCCACCGATCGAAGTTGCGCCGGAGGCGTGGCGGATCATCCAGGACATTCTGCGCAAGCATGTGCCTGATCGGGAGGTTTGGGCATTCGGCTCCCGCGCGAAGCGAACCGCGCGGACCTATTCCGATCTCGATCTTGCTGTCATAACCGAGACCCCTTTGCCGTTCGCCGTCAGCGGTGGAATGAAGGAGGATTTTTCCGAGTCCGATCTGCCGTTCCGGGTCGATGTGCTCGACTGGGCTGTGACGCGAGACTCTTTTCGCCGTATCGTCGAGAAAGACAAGGTTGTCGTGCAATCGGCTCGGTCCGTGTCATAGCTGGACCAGGTATGACGATGTGCGCGTCGGCGGTCGGTCCCAGTGGCGACGGCACGGCAAAATCGCGAATTTGGGCGATTTGTCGCCGATCCATGGTCAAGCCACGGCCTTATACTGGACCGGGGGGCTCGGCCTGACACCGAACCCCCGCCGCCCCTAGACGACCGGGCTGGCGCCGCCGTCCATGTTGATCGCCGTGCCGGTGGTAAATCCGGCATGGTCGCTGCACAGGAAGCAGGCCATCGCGGCGAATTCCTCTGCCTTGCCCATGCGGCCGACCGGTATGCCGACGCCGGCCTTCGCCACGAAGGTCTCGAACGGCTCATTGCTGCCGGCGGTCTTGTAACGGCGGGCGATCTGGTCGGAGATGATCTGCCCGACCAGCATGCCGTTGACCAGGATGCCGTGGGGGGCGCCCTCGGCCGACATTACCTTCATCAACGCCATGCCGGCGGCGCGCGAGACCGCGGTGGGGGCGCCGTTGGCCCGCGGTGCCTTGGCGCCGGTGTTCAGCACGTTGATGATCCGGCCCCATTTCCGGTCCTTCATCCCCGGCCAGCAGAGACGCGCCAGGCGGATCGCGGCGAACAGCTTGAGATCAAGGTCTTCCTGCCAGATGTCGTCGGTGATCTGGTCGGATGGCATCGCCCGCGACATGCCGGCGTTGTTGATCAGGATATCCACCTGGCCGAATGCCTTGATCACGGCGGCAAACGTCTTGTTGATGTCCTCGGCCTTGGAGACGTCGCACTGGAACGTCGCCACTTTGCCGGATGCGCCGGCCGATGCGGTGGCCTGGGCTTCCGCCAGGGCGTCCGGGCTGCGCGCCAGTATTGCCACGTTGGCGCCGGAGGCGGCGAATTCCTTCGCCATGGCCAGGCCCAGGCCCTTGCTGGACCCGGTTATGATCGCGGTGCGACCGTCGAGACGGACTTCCATCGGTTTACTCCCCTATCGAAAGTCGCACTGTGGGGGACATGCCGGTTCCGTGCAAACGAGTGGCGAACGGCGCGCTGACCCGGTGGACGGACTTTTCCTGTCGATGGGTTTCGCGCTGCTGCCGGGCGGGCGTCGGTATCGAGAGGTACGCGGCATGATCGGGCGTTACAGCAGGCCGGCAATAATGACGGTGATCAGCCCGAAAAACAGATTGATGCCGATCAGCTTGCGGATGCTGTTCAGGCTGGATGCCATCCGGTTGCGGTCGGTGGTGCGGCGAAACTGCCGGTAGGGGCCGAAGACGATTGCCAGGAAGACCGCTGCCATCAGCAATCCCAGGCCCATCATCGCCTGAATCTGCCAAGGTGCCGTCGCCATGTTCCACTGCAACGCGATCATCGCGAAGCCGGTGATGAGGATGATGGGCATGGCGTGCCAGATCACCAGGAAGAACTTCTTGAATACCCGTGTGTGCAACAACATCCGCTGCGGGGCTTCGATCGCGACCATGCTCGGGCGCAGCACCACATAGGCGAAGAACATGCCGCCCACCCAGATCACCGCGCACAGCAGGTGCAGGGCCTTGATTCCCGCGTAGATCGTCATCCAGTCAGCTCCAGCAACTCGGTCAGCAAGGCACGTAGCTCATTCGCGGCGATTGAGCGAGGGGCGGTCTCGGTTACCGCGAGGCCTTCGGCGAAGGCGGTGGCGAAGCCGGTGCGGTTGCCGATGGTGGCGGTCAGCAGCGGCTTGCCGTCGCGTCGGAGTTGGGCGGCGATCGTCTCGCGCAGCTTCCCGGCGGCGGGCACGCGGTTCAGCACCAGGGTGGCTTTGCGTTTTTCGGCGGCGGCGAGCTTCAGGGTGCCCTCGGCAGCCCAGATGTCGGGCGGGCTGGGCTGCACCGGGATCAGCACCAGGGTGGCGCCGCGGATTGCCAGGCGGGCGTCGGTGTCGATCTGCGGCGGGCTGTCGATGACCACGATGTCGTGGGTTGCCTTCAGGCGGTCGAGCTCTCCGGTCACGCGCCAGCCGGAGACGTCGGAGAATGTGAGTGGTGCGGCGGATTTGGGGCGCAGTGCGTGCCAGCGGGTCAGGCTGTGCTGCGGGTCGATGTCCAGCAGCGCCACCTTGCGGGACGGCGCCAGAGCGGCGGCCAGGTTCGCCGCCAGGGTGGTCTTGCCGGTGCCGCCTTTCTGTTGCGCCACTGTGATGACGATCGCCATGCGAGCCAACTCCTGCCGATTGGGGAGTACAGTCCCAGAATCGGTGATCCGGTGCCAGGACGAAGGTGGCCGGCGGCTCGCTTTTCCGGACCGGCGTCCCTATCATGGCCGCGTGCGCATCGTCATGACGTGCATAGGGACAGCCGGGAAAGGCCAGAATGCCAACCGATCGACCTAGGGGCGGGCATTCGTACCGTCTCGATGCACCGCGCTGCGATCAGGATTGGCAGGCGTATCACGGTATACGCCGCAAGGTGTTCCATTTGCCTCGCCCGGATGAGCCGATCAGTTCGGATTGCCACCCGTTGCTGCTGTTTCTGGAGGACAAGCCGATCGGGGCGATCCAGGTGGATGATTTGCATAATGCCGCTGCGGCGCTGCGGCTGGTGGCGATCGACCCGGCGTGGCAGGGCGGCGGGCATGGGCGGGTGATGCTGGAGCAGGCCGAACAGTTCGTGCGGGGATTGGGGTGCCACACGGCAGTGGTCTATGCGACGCCGGAGGCCGCGGGGTTCTACCAGACGATCGGCTACGATGAGGAAGACTGGGATGCGGTCTGCATGGCCGGGATCGTGCAGATGCTGAAGAAGCTGGGTTAGGTGTCGTTATTTGATCGCGTGATTCAGGCCTTCGGGCCTTTCGGCCCAAGGTGCTCACGCTTGTTGCCGCGCTAGCCGAACCGCCTCAGGCCCGCAATGGCGGCGGCGGCGGATCGCGGGGCACCGGAAGGGGCTTCGGCGGCTCCTCCACCGGAATCGGCTCGTCCGGGTCTGGAATCTCAGGCGGACCGCCGGGCGGCGCCGGCGGATCCGACAAAATGTGTGTGTGATGGTTCAATGATGATTCGATTGCAACGGCCGCACGGCGTCCTGTGCGGTGCGGCCAGCCATTTCCAGCATGCGCGTCGTCGATTCGACCGCACGGTTGATGGCGCCAATATAGATGTCGCGTTGCACCTCCGCCACTTCGACCATGTTCTTGCAGTGGAACAGGTCGCGAGGCTTCTGAGCCGCCTTTTCCATTGTCTGATCGGCCAGTTCGAGCCAGGCCTGCTGCATGGCCTGCAGACCGCGACCGAAGGTCAGGCAACTGGAAAACAGCGCCTGCGCGTGTTCCGCCGACCGTTCGGACGCGTCACGGTAGATGTCCATTGCGTGCGTCGCGGAGGAGAGGAAATGGTGGCCGCGACCGAAACCGATATCGGCGACCCGGCCACCGACATCGGCGGCTGTACGCATGCCCATCAGCAGGACCTCTCGGCCCTGTTCGGCGGCCTGGCTGGACAGGCCGGCCGTCACATTGGCGGTTTCCGCAACCGTCTCGGTCAAGGTATGCGTGGCCTCTCTGGCACGCTCCGACCCATTCCCCATCGTTTCCTGGATGGTGTCCCTGGTAGCCTTGCCCGCCGCTTCCATGGCGGCCTGGCTGGATCGCGTCGCGTGGTCGGCGGCCTTTTTCATGGTCTCAGCGGCTTTGGATGTTTCTGACATGATATGTCCTTACCGGAGAAATTTCGGGGCTGCGTCCAGACGGTTGGGATGACATGGCGGACACCCGGGTGCGATCGGCGGTGTCGCCCGTGGCGCGGCTGCATCATAGCGCGTCAAATTGTCCTGTTGGTATTCACGGAGGCGTTATTCCGCGTCCATCTGACAGAGCTCGTTCGGTCTCCGGCCCGGTTTCCGGCGTCGCCATCGGGATCGGACGCTCGGCCATCTGGCGGAAACCCTCGATCGCACGGCGTAATGCGACGGATCGCTTGCTTTCCGGTTCCAGAACGAATAGCACCAGGGAGCGGCCGGTTATTTCGTAGGTTTCATCTGTTTGAAATGATTCCTGGCTGCCGTCGTCGGGATTGTTGGTATCCAGCAGGCAGCGCCAGGTATTGCCGCCGATGACCTCGGGCAGCACGAAATTGACGACGTCGTGATGCGCGTTCAGCACCAGCAGCGCGGTCGCGTCCATGGCTGGACGCTTGATACCGCTGGCCTGCGCCCGACCGTCCAGCAGCATGCCGAAGCAACGAGCGTTGGCGTCGTTCCATTGCGAGTCCTCGATGTCCTGTCCGGATGGCGACAGCCAGCGAACGTCGCGCACGTCGAGATCGGGGTTGTAGGCGCCGTTCAGGAATCGGGTGCGGCGCAGGATGGGGAAGGATTGCCGCAGAACGATCACTTTGCGAACGAATTCGGCGAGTTCGACCTCCTTTTCGCCGAAATTCCAGTTGACCCAGCTAATCTCGTTGTCCTGACAGTAGGCGTTGTTGTTGCCGCCCTGGGTGCGGCCGAATTCATCGCCGGCCAGCATCATGGGCGTGCCTTGGGCCAGCAACAGCGTTGCTATCAGATTGCGCTTCTGCCGTTCTCGGAGCGAGATGATCTCGGGGTCGTCGGTCGGACCTTCGGCGCCACAGTTCCAGGACTGGTTGTCGCCGTGGCCGTCGCGGCCATCCTCGCCGTTGGCCTCATTGTGCTTGTCATTGTAGGAAACCAGGTCGTTCAGGGTGAAGCCGTCATGTGCGGTGATGAAATTCACGCTGGCCCAGGCCTTGCGGCCGCGATGGGCGAATTCGTCGGCGGACGCGGACAGCCGGGTCGCCATTTCCGCCTGCTTGCCGGAATCGCCCTTCCAGTAGGCTCGGACGGTATCGCGGAACTTGTCGTTCCATTCCGCCCAACCGGGTGGGAAGCGGCCCACCTGATAACCGCCGGGACCGATATCCCAGGGTTCGGCAATCAACTTGCTCGCCGACAGCACAGGGTCCTGCAGGCAACTTTGTAGAAAACCGTGGGCTTCGTTGAAGCCGTCGGATTCCCGCGCCAGGATCGTGCCGAGATCGAACCGGAATCCATCGACGTGCATCTCGGTCGCCCAGTAGCGCAGGCTGTCGGTGACCATTTGCACGACGCGCGCATGGCTCATGTTCAGCGTGTTGCCGGTGCCGGTGTCGTTGATGTAGTGACGCCGGTTGTCCGGCATCAGCCGGTAGTAGGACAGGTTGTCGATGCCGCGGAACGATAGGGTCGGGCCGTTTTCGTTGCCCTCCGCGGTGTGATTGTAAACCACGTCCAGGATGACTTCGAGGCCGGCGTCGTGCAGGCGCGCGACCATTTCCTTGAATTCGGAAAACACGAAGTCCGGGACGGCGGAATAGCGCGGGTCGGGGGCAAAGAAGCCGATCGAGTTGTAGCCCCAGTAGTTGGTCAGGCCCTTTTCCAGCAGGTGGCTGTCGTTGACGAATGTATGGACGGGGAGAAGTTCCACCGAGGTGACGCCGAGGGTCTTGATGTAATCCACCACCTCCTTGCGGCCGAGGCCGGCGAAGGTGCCGCGCAGGTGCTTGGGCACGGCGGGGTGCAGCATGGTGTAGCCACGCACATGGGTCTCATACACGATCGTCCGGTCCCAGGGGACCGATGGCGGGCGTTCGCGGCCCCAGGTGAAGGCGGGATCGATCACTCTGGACTTCGGCATGAAGCGGGCGCTGTCGCGTTCGTCGAATGTCAGGTCATCCTGGCCCATGACGTAGCCGAAGATCGCGGGATCCCACTGAAGCGTGCCGACATGCGCCTTGGCGTAGGGGTCGAGGCACAATTTGTTGGGGTTGAAGCGGTGGCCGGCTTCGGGTTCGTAGGGGCCGTAAACGCGATAGCCGTAGGTGGTGCCGGGGCGGGCGTCGGGCAGGTAGCCGTGCCAGACCTCGTTGGTGTATTCGGGCAGTTCGATCCGCTCCAGTTCTCTTTCTCCCGAATCGTCGAACAGGCAGAGCTCGACTTTTGTCGCGTTGGCGGAGAACAGCGAAAAATTGACTCCGAGACCGTCCCATGTCGCGCCCCGTTGATGGGGGGACCCTTCATTGATGCGGGATTTCAAGATTGCCGGGGGCATGGGGACCTCTCTCTTTGCGACGCGGGCACAAAAAAGGGGGCGTGAACCCCCGTTTTCTGATCCGCTGATGTCAGGATGTCAGGCGCCCGAGCATGTAGCCGATCCCGAGGGCGGCGAGCGAGGCGAGAATGGGTTGGGCTTTCACGACATCGCTCAATTGTGAGGCTGCCTGCTGGGCTTGGCCGGCTGCCTGGTTGTAAAGGCCCTGGGCCTGGGTTTTGGCGTCGCCGGTTGCATTGCCGACGGCTTCCTGCACACGGCCGCCGAATTCACGGACGGTGCCTTCAACGCGATCATTCATTCCAGCCTCCTTTGCTGATGGGGAGGTGGGTGAACGCGCCGGAGCGATTTGGGTTGCATGGGATCGTGCTGATTTGCCGCCCGTCCATGGCGCCGCCTCGGCGAGGACAGCTTGGGCCGGCACCGCTTCTTGACGTCATGCGGGAGCAAGAACCGGGATGCCGGGTGGCGGAAACCGGGTATGCTGGGGGGATGTTGGACATTCCTCCCGAAGCCCTGGCGGACGATCTGGCCGCGCAGGGTTATGCGACGCGGGCGCTGCTGACGGCGGAGACGTGTCGCACGCTGGCCGAATCGTATGACGATGACAGGCGGTTTCGTAAGCGGATCGTGATGGAGCAGCACGCCTACGGCAAGGGGGAATACAAATATTTCGCCTATCCGCTGCCTGATCCGGTCGCGGCGTTGCGGGCGGCGCTGTATCCGCCGTTGGCGATGGTGGCGAATGCGTGGCGCCGCACGCTGGGGGAGACGGAGATGTTTCCCGCCACGCTGGACTCCTATCTGGCACGCTGCCATGCGGCGGGGCAGACGCGGCCGACTCCGTTGCTGCTGCGCTATGGCGCGGGCGGTTTCAATTGTCTGCACCAGGATCTGTATGGGGACCTGGTGTTTCCGCTGCAGGTCACCGTGCTGTTGAACGAACCCGGGGTGGATTTCACCGGCGGCGAGTTCGTCATGGTGGAGCAGCGGCCGCGTGCGCAATCGCGAGCGATGGTGGTGCCGCTGGGATTAGGGGAGGCGGTGATTTTTCCGGTCCACCATCGCCCGGGGGTTGGCACGCGGGGGCCGTACCGGTTGACGATGCGGCATGGGGTGAGCCGGATTCACACCGGGAAGCGGCATACGTTGGGGGTGATTTTCCACGACGCGGCGTAGCGGGCGGGGTTGGCGACGGAAAAGTCGTACGCGTCCGCGCCAAGCCCGCCCATGGCTCTAACATTCACGCGGCGGCGCGGGCATCCTCCTGGATCATGTCGGAGGCTTTTTCGGCGATCATGATTGTTGGGGCGTTGGTGTTGCCCGCCACGATCACCGGCATGATGGAGGCGTCGACCACGCGCAGGCCGGTCATCCCGTGCACGCGAAGTCGCGGGTCGACCACCGCCATCGGGCCGCTTCCCATGCCGCAGGTGCCGACCGGATGCAGGTTCGACACGCCGCGCTGACGGACGTCGGCGGCGATGTCCTCATCGGAGTGAACGGCGACGCCGGGCGCGGTTTCGCCCATCATCAGCCTTTGCAGCGCGTGCTGACGGGCGATGCTTCGCGCGATGCGGACGCCGGCGATCATCACGCGCATGTCGTTCTCGCTGCGCAGGAAGTTGAATTTGATCTCCGGTGGGGCGAACGGGTCGTTGGCACGCAGACGGACGCTGCCGCGGCCCTCGGGGGCGAGATGGACGGGGCTGATGGAGATGCCCGGGAACGGATGCGAGATGATGCCGTCGGCGGTGCGGTCGATCGTGCTCCAGGCGGAGATGTTGAACTGCAGGTCCGGCCGTTCCAGGCGTTTGTCGCTGCGCACCAGCGCACCGACATACATGCCGTTGCCGGACATTGGTCCGGACCGCAGGAACACGTATTTTGCACCGGCGGCCAGGCGGTGCGGCAGGCTGTACTGCAGCGCGTTCAGCGACAGGTTCTTCGAGATTCGGTAGGTGCAGTAGGTGTTGAAGTGGTCTTGCAGATTGGACCCGACGCCCGGCATGTCATGCACCACGGCGATGCCCGTCTCGGTCAGATGCTGGGCGGGTCCGACGCCGGATAGTTGCAGCAGTTGCGGTGAACCGTAGGCACCGCCGGAGACGATGACCTCGCGGCCCGCATGGGCTGTTTGCATTCCTTGCGGGGTGCGGAATTCGACGCCGGTGGCCTTGGTGCCGTCGAACAGGACGCGGGTGGCGTGCGCGTTCGTCCGGATGGTCAGGTTTGGGCGACCTTTCGCCATGCGCAGATAGGCGGCGGCGGTGCTCCAGCGGCGTTTGTCCTTGGTGGTGGTCTGGTAGTAGCCGCAGCCCTCCTGTTTGGCGCCGTTGAAATCGGGGTTGTACGGGATGCCGGCCTGCTGGCAGGCTTCCAGCAGGGCCTTGGCGATTTCCCATTCGTACGGCTGGTTGGATACGCGCAGCGGGCCGCCGGACCCGTGGAAGTCGTCGGCGCCGCGTTCGTTGTCCTCGGCTTTGCGAAAATACGGCAGGACAGAGTCGTAGTCCCAGCCCTGGTTGCCGAGTTGCCGCCACTGGTCGTAGTCGGCGGCGTTG
>DATAZJ010000153.1:0-4766 GCA_036272115.1 Rhodopila sp.
GCCGCGCGCCCGCCGCTGAGGTGATCCAGCGTCGCCATCGCGCGCGCCACCGCGAACGGCTCGAAATACGTGGTGGAGATCGTGCAGGCCAGCCCGACATGGCTGGTCGCGCCGCACATCGCCGCCAGCACGATCATCGGATCGAGCCTCAGTGCGCCCAATGCGCCATAGCGCAACTGGCTGTCCATGCTGTCGCCCAACCGATCCGGCACAGCCAGGATATCGGCCATGAACACGAAATCGAAGCAACCGTCTTCCAGCGTGCGCGCCAGCCGCGTGTAATACCCCAATGACGTGATGTCGCGATCCGCGCCCGGGTAACGCCAGCCGCCATGACTGCCCGAAACCGGGCCGGCGCTGACGAACGCGGCGAGATGCATCAGGCCGCCTCGCCCCAGACCTCGGTCGGCGTGGTTCGGGCGATGGTGTTGTAGATCGGGCAGCGATCGGTGAAGGCGCGCACCAGCGTGTCGGCCTCGGCCTGGTCGATGCCGGTGAAGCGGAACTGCATCGCCACGCGGCTGAACCGCGTCGTGTCCTGCGGATCGACCGTATACGTCGTGTCGATCATCGTCGCCGTCACCTTGTCGCCGCGCTTGCGCGCTTCATCGGTCACGATGGCGAGGCCGCAGGTGGCCAGCGCCGACAGCATGAACTCGGCGGCGACGAACGCCTCGCCGGCACCGCCGCGGGCGCTGGTGGCGTCGCCGACGGTGTGGACGTTGCGGGCACTGACCAGAAAGCGGCCCGGCTGGCCGGTAGTGCGCGCGATAACGCGAGGATCTTCGGCTGCCATGCGAATTCTCCTGTCGTGCGGCGCGTATCGCACCGCGGCCGATGGTTGACGCTGGAACGACAGACTACTGGGTGCCGCCACGGGTGCAAGGGCCACCCGGGCGTTGGGCTTATCCGGGTGTTCGAGACGCGCTAGGCTGTTCTGCATGACACCGACTGACTTCATAACGCCCGCTTCCCTGGCCGCGACGCTGACGCTGCTGCGCACGCGGCGGCCGTTGGTGCACAACCTGACGAACGCGGTGGTGGCCAACTTCACCGCCAACGCGCTGCTGGCGCTGGGTGCCGCGCCGGCGATGGCCGAGGGGGCGGACGAGGTCGCCGAGTTTGCCGCGGCGGCCGATGCCGTCGTCATCAACCTGGGCATGCTGTCCCCCGAACGCGCCGCGGTCATGCGCGTGGCGGCGGTTTCGGCGGCGGAGGCGGGCAAGCCCTGGGCACTCGATCCGGTGGGTGTCGGCGCGATCCCGGCGCGCACGCGGTTTGCGCAGGAATTGTGCCGCCTGCGGCCGACGGCGATCCGCGGCAATGCGTCCGAGATTCTGGCCCTCGCCGGCGAGGCCGGTGGCGGTCGCGGTGTGGATAGTGGTGCGCAGTCCGAGGCGGCCGTCGCGGCGGCACGCCGTCTGGCCGGCAGCTCGGACGCTATCGTCGCGGTCACCGGCGCCGTCGATTACGTCACCGACGGCGTGCATGTGCTGACGCTGCATAACGGCCACGAACTGATGACCCGCGTCACCGGCATGGGCTGCGCCGCGACCGCGATCGTCGGTGCGTGCCTGGCGGTTGACGAAAGGGCAGTTGACGAAAGGGCGGTTGACGGACGAGCGCCTGGCGGCAGGACGCGCGGCGATGGGGCGATGGCGTGCGTGGCGCACGCGTTGGCGATCACCGGGATCGCCGGTGAGATGGCGGCGCTGACCGCGCACGGTTCGGGGTCGATGATGGTGGCGTTTCTCGATGCACTGGGCGCACTCGATTCTGAACGGCTTCGCGTCGGATGAGGATGGGGATGAAGTGGTGGCAATAGAGCAGGTCTTTCCGAAGTCGCAGGCGCGCCTATGTACCGTCCAATTCCACGCTGCTCACGCACGCCGAGGCACACAATGACCAAGCAACTCCATCTCGGCGCGTTCATGCGCCCGGTCGGGATCCATACCGCCTGGTGGCGCTATCCGGGGGCTTACCCGGACGCCAACTTCAACCTGAAGCATCTGATCAGTTTCATACAGACGCTGGAACGCGGGTGTTTCGATGCGTTCTTCATGGCCGATCATCTGGCCGTGTTGAACATGCCGATGGCGGCCCTGCGGCGCAGTGGCACGGCGACGTCGTTCGAGCCGATGACCCTGCTATCCGCCCTGTCGATGGTCACCGAACGCATCGGTCTGATCGCCACGGGATCGACCACATTCGATGAACCTTACCATGTGGCGCGGCGGTTCGCCTCGCTCGATCACATCAGCAACGGCCGCTCCGGCTGGAACATCGTCACCACATCCAACCCCGACTCGGCGCTGAATTTCGGCATGACCGAACATGTGGAGCACGACGAACGCTATCGCCGAGCGCGGGAGTTCTACGATGTTGTCACCGGCCTTTGGGACAGTTGGGCGGACGATGCGTGGCTACGCGACCAGAAAAGCGGACTGTTCTTCGATCCCGCCCGGCTGCACGTGCTGGACCACAAGGGCGAGCAGTTCTCGGTGCGCGGCCCGCTGAACATCGGCCGCCCCGTGCAGGGTTGGCCGGTGATCGTGCAGGCCGGCGCATCGGATGCCGGAAGACAGTTCGCCGCCGAAACGTCGGAGGCGATCTTCGCCAGCAGCCGCACGATTGAAGATGGGCGGCGCTTCTACGCCGACATGAAGGGCCGGATGAAGGCCCTCGGTCGATCGCCCGACCACTTGAAGATCCTGCCCGGCGCACTGGTGATCGTCGCCCGCACCCATGCCGAGGCGAAAGAGAAGCAGGCGCTGCTCGACAGCCTGGTGCATCCGGACAGTTCGTTGCCGAACCTGTCGATGCGGCTCGGCGTCGATGCATCGGGTTTCGATCTGGAACGTCCGCTGCCGGAAATCCCGCAGACCAACGCAAGCCAGAGCGGGCGCGACGCACTGGTGGCGCTGGCCAAACGCGACAACCTGACGGTGCGGCAGTTGGCGCAGATGGTCGGCGGCTATGGTGGCCTTCAGATGGTGGGCACGCCGGGTGAGATCGCCGATACGATGCAGGAATGGCTGGAGACGGACGCCTCGGACGGCTTCAACATCATGTTCCATACTGTGCCCGCTGGGCTGGATGACTTCGTGAATATGGTCGTGCCGGAATTGCAGCGCCGCGGTCTGTTCCGGCGCGAATACGAGGGCACGACGTTGCGCGACCATCTCGGACTGCCACGGCCGGAGAACAAGTTTTTCCCGACCGCCCGGCAGGATGCCGAAGCGGCGGAGTGAAGGCGCTGAACTTTCTATGGCGCGTTCAAAGCAAGGCAATGGGGGAATCCTGGGGGTGGGAGCGATGCTGAGCGTCGCGGCCAACAACAAAACGCCAGGCACCCTCTCCGCGCTGCCGGCACTTTTGACCCGCGCATGGGGCAATTATCGTGAGTTGCGGGGGACTGGACGATCGGATTGGATATCGCGAAGCAGGTCTTCCAAGGGTAAGAGCGGATGCCTCAGTGTCCGTGAGGACGGTGTGTGGAGCGGGCCTGAGGCGACGGAGCGGCCCCGTGAGCAGACTGACGATTAGGACAACCAATCTCGCCTCTGAACTGGGGAGCCGACGGTATGAGCGACCAGGCAGCCAACGAACCACCCACGCACCCCGAGGAGATGAAGGGCACCATCGCGTTCAAGCTCGGCAACCTTGCCACCGTGACCGCGACTGGGCGGACGACACCGGCAGGACTGATCGGCGCGGCTGTATTGGTGTCCGCTGTGCTGATCCCGCTCGCGTTGATGATTCGGCGCCGGCGCTGATGGATCTCCAATCCGTCGCAGCCGACGGGATAGGGTTGCAAAAGCCATAGCGGGTGACCAAACGCGAATCCGAGGGTGATCCAGACGGAAATATTCCAAGCTGACCCAGCTGGGGATGCTGCAGCCAGATAGAGGTGTAGATGCGTATAGCCCGGCTCGGCGCCATGGACGTTCAGACTGCGGTGGGGTTGCTGCTGATCGCCGCCATCGGCTACTCGGCGTGGCTCACATCAATCGTCTTTTGCGCCGCGAACGGGCGCTGGCCGCTTCTGGTCGCGGCTGCATCATTTTTTCCGGTCGGCATTGTACACGGTGTTGGTATCTGGCTTGGCGGATGGTGACACCAAACGGCAACGGGGCGATTGCGGAAAAGATGGGAGCGGGCGCCTGTCCGCACCGAGGTGGATGACTCAGTGTCCCTATGCGTCGCCGGCATAGGCTTCACGCGCCTGCGGTCATTTACCTGTCCCGGAATGCCCGTTCAGAAGGTGATTCGGTTATTGGCTGCTCTGCATCCCGCCGGGTCATTGCATCCAGAATGACGCCGACTTCCGCCACCTCGGGGGTCCGGTTGAATGTTTTCTCGAACCAGTGCGTTACAGCCTCCTCGCCGATCGGATAGCCAAGCGGCGGCAACTCGCTTACCCAGCGATGAGGCGCATTCATTTCCGCGTGCTCGGATGTCGGCCGCCAAGTTGGATGAGGATCGACTGCGGGCGTTTGCTCCCAGTCGTCATCTCGGGTGGAAGTCGTCTCTGCCATGGTTTGCTCCTTCCGTGCGTCTATGGAAAAGAGCGCGGGAGAGGCTGCCAGGTTGCGGCGTCCAGAGTTATTGATGCGCGAACTTCTATCCGCTGCCTCAATACGCGTCGGCGTCCCAGATCGGCCGCGTCAGACCGTCAACGTAGGGGAGAGCGACCCCAATCGAAGGTAGAAATTTCACCAAAGTCAATTGCCATATATTTGCATGCGGCATGCGCTGGGGAGAGC
>DATAZJ010000154.1:0-3180 GCA_036272115.1 Rhodopila sp.
ATCTACACCGCGACCAACCAGTACAAGGTCATCCTCGAAGTGGCGCCGGCGTTCCGTCAGGACGCCACGGCCCTGTCGAAGATCTATATCCCCGCGCCCTCCGGCGCCCAGGTGCCGCTGAGTTCGGTCGCGCACTACACACGGACCATCGAGCCGCTATCGGTCAGCCATCAGGGGGAATTCCCCGCCA
The DNA here is from genome assembly GCA_036272115.1 of Rhodopila sp. GTDB lineage: Bacteria > Pseudomonadota > Alphaproteobacteria > Acetobacterales > Acetobacteraceae > Rhodopila. The sequence continues at coordinate 191 of DATAZJ010000154.1, forward strand.
TAACCCTGTCCTACAACCTGGCACCAGGCGCGGCGCTCGGGCAGGCGGTCGACAGCATCCAGGCACTGACCGACCGGCTGAATGCCCCGCCCACGCTCAACCGGGCGTTCCAGGGCACGGCGCAGGCTTTCCAGGCCTCGCTGTCCTCGATGCCGCTGCTGGTCGCCGCGGCCATCCTGGTGGTCTATATCGTGTTGGGCATCCTGTACGAGAGCTATATCCATCCGATCACCATCCTGTCCGCGCTGCCCTCGGCCGGCGTCGGCGCCTTGGTGATGCTGATGCTGCTGCACTACGACCTGTCGGTGATCGCCATCATCGGCGTGATCCTGCTGATCGGCATCGTCAAGAAGAACGCGATCATGATGATCGACTTCGCACTGCAGGCAGAGCGGCGCGACGGCAAGGAACCGCGCGAGGCGATCCACGAAGCCTGCCTGCTGCGGTTCCGCCCGATCATGATGACGACGTTCGCCGCCCTGTTCGGCAGCCTGCCGATCGCGCTGGGGCACGGCGCGGGCTCCGAACTGCGCCGGCCCCTGGGCATCGCGATCATCGGCGGGCTGCTGGTGTCGCAATGGCTGACGCTCTACACGACCCCGGTCGTCTACCTGTATCTCGAGCGGTTCAGTCGCTGGATCGGCCGGTCCCATCGCCTGTCACACGTGGCGGAAGCGCTGTCAGAGCGGCCGGGCGTCCTGGTGGAAGACCGCCAAGGGGCCGAGTAGTCCGCGCGACGCTGGACCCATGATGGGGTGTTTCGGCACCGGTTGGCGAATTGACACGCGAAGCCGCGGGTAGAAGCTTGACCCGCGGCCCCGCATGGCGTTCAAAGCGCGCGGGCGAGCCTGTAGCTCAGTTGGTAGAGCACGAGACTTTTAATCTTGGGGTCGTGGGTTCGATTCCCACCGGGCTCACCAAGGAACCTCTAAAATCATTGCATTTTCTCTCGAAAGTCGAACGCGAACACGAATTACCGACTAATACCAACCGCATTGATGCAGACTCTTCGGTTGACCCCGCCGTCATGCCGGCGCATGCCGGTATCCACGCCTTTTACGAGCGGAAACAAAGGCATGGATGGCGAGCCTGGCTCGCCATGACGGCTGCACGGCGCTGCCGATGGGTCAACATCAAGGGCGATTGGTATAAATGCCCCATCGGCGCGGCTGGCCGGACCCTGTCCATCCCGGCATCCCCTCGAATTCGGCCGAGCAGATCCGCACGTGGTCGCTGACTGACAGCCCTACGATCCGCTCGCCGGCAAAAAGGGGTCCGTCCGCAATTACCCCTGCCTGCAAGGCGGCTCAGCCCACGTGCTCTTCCACGATCGCGAGTTCAATCCTTTCATCGACCGCAGCCCGCTCGGCTTCATCGGCGGTGCCAATGACGACGCCAAACCGATCAAAAGCAAGGTGGTGCCGCCCGGTGCTCCTCCAGTCTGCCAGCTCAACCGCGAGACGATACACCGGCGCCATGGGACGCTGTCCATCACATCGATACGCAACGTCTTGGTGGCCGGAGCGGCCCGGACCGGAGTGCCGGCAAGGACGACCCCGGATTTCAGAAGGCCCACCGGGCCGCAGGATCAACCTTTCAGCGGCCCGAACGCCGGGGGCGGGACACGGCGCATCGAAGCCGCCTCATAAGCCGACGCAATCTTCAACAGCACGTCCTCGCACCCCGGCTCGGCACGGAAAACCAGCGAGAATGGCATTCCGGGATCGGCAACGGTCGTGGGTTCATCCGACAATGTCGGTATGTAGCGCTTGCCGTCGGCACTCAGCTTGAACACCGGATCGTAGACGGTCTTCACATAGCCTGCGGGAATCAGCACCTCCGTCAGGCCGGCGTTCGGCCCATACAGTGTTTCCGGACGCAAATTGCCCGGCGTGCCTGGCTCGATCGCGCCGCCGATCTTCCCCGGCGGCAGCGGCGTATGCAGCCGTACCAGCGCATCCAGCCGGTTCTCCAGCAGAACCATCATATCAACCCGGCGCAGCAGCTCGCGCAGCATGATGCGTTCATCGACGCCCTGCCGCCCGCCGAGCGCGTTGCGCGGGTCGGTCACTTCCTCCCAGTTCTTGAATGCGGCCCGCTGATCGTCACCCCAGAATTTCGAGCGTGCATTCAGCTCGGGGAAGCCCACCATAGTTTCACTGAAGCCCAGTTTCTTCCAATCCGCGGCGCGGCGGGTCAGATACTGCGGGATATGGAATCGGAACGACATCGCCAGTTCCTGATGCTGCACCGTCGCAATGTCCAGATTCGACGGCGGAGCGATCCGGCCCTCCGCCATCTCCACCATGTAGTCGATCGGCGCCATCACTCCACTGCCGAACACCTTGCCGGGCATGAACTCGGTCGGCTGGATGGCAGCAGCGAAATCCGAGAACACCGGCCGCCCATCGTCACCCAGTCGGAACAACAGCTCCGGCATGAACACCGGCACAAGACGCGCCAGGGCCGTGCGGAAATCCGTCTCCATTTGCTCCATGTCAGGATCCGGCACCCACACCGGGTCGCGCGACTCCACCAGGGTGGCACCCAGTTTGCCGCCAAGCACCGTCTTGATCTCCAGCGCGGCGGCAGTGGTGATTGGCTCAACGTGGATCGTGCCCGGATTCAACATCGATTCCCGAATGACGCCAATGCGTACGCCCGACAAGGCGTTCGGTTCGCCCGACATCTCCGCATGCGGCGCGTAGCCCGTATGAAGCACCGATGAACGCGGCACTGTCGTGTACGGATCGCGTGGATCGTAGTAGCCGTTGACCGGATCTTTCATCGCATCGAGCACCTTGGCGGCGTCACCGATGCGGCGCGCGTGGATGCCGCTGCGATCGCAATAGATGTCCGCGCCGATCGCCCCGCCATCGAAGGCGATCATCGCCTTGTGCGGCAGCAACAGCGCCACCGAATTATGGTTCGACGGACCGCGACAGGACGCTCGGGTTTCCTCACCCAGGCTGATCATGACCATGTTCGTG
>DATAZJ010000155.1:0-14729 GCA_036272115.1 Rhodopila sp.
AGCGGCCACAGGCCGAGATGCAGCAGCGGACTGTACACCGACGGGTCGAACGGCAGCAGCCCGAACAGGTTGAAGATGTTGGTCGGATCGACCTGTGACAAATCGTGGATCCAGCCGAAGAATGGCGCCTGCCGCATCTCGATGGTGACGAAGATCACTTTGTACAGCGAGAAGAACACCGGGATCTGCACCACCATCGGCAGGCAGCCGGAAGCGGGATTGACCTTCTCCGCCTTGTACAGCCCCATCATCTCCTGCTGCATCTTCTGCGGGTCGTCCTTCAGCCGAGCCCGCAGCGCGGTCATCTTCGGGGCGAGCAGCTTCATCTTGCTCATGGAGCGGTAGGAGTAGTTGGCCAGTGGGAAGAACAGCGCCTTCACGCAGACGGTGAACACCATGATGGCGACGCCAAAATTGCCGATCAGACTGTTCAGCCAGTCCAGTGCGAAAAAGATCGGCTTGGTCAGGAAGTAGAACCAGCCGAAATCGACCGCCTTGTCGAAGTTGGGGATGTGAAGCTGTGCCTCGTAGTGATCCAGCAGGCTCACCACCTTGGCGCCGGCGAACACGTGGCTGACCGTCGTGACATCGCCGTTGGCCGGGGCGGTCAGCGGGCTCGTTGCGACATAATCGACCTGATAATGGTCGCCGTGATCCTCGATGTGGCGGAAATTCAGCTTGGATGCCAGGGCCTGATCGGGGATCAGCGAGGTCAGCCAATATTTGTCGGTGATGCCCGCCCAGCCGCCGGTCGAGGTCGCGTCGTAGGCGATGCCGCCCTTCTTGTCGCCTTCGGACTTCGCATTGGCGTAGGAGGTCTCCTTCAGGGTGCCGTCGACGACGCCCAGCAAACCCTCGAACAGCACATAATAGCCAGCGACCTCCGGCTTGTAGTCGCGGCGGATGCGTGACCAAGGGAACAGCTTCACCGGCTTGCCCGTGGCGTTCTTCACAGTCTGGTCGACCGTGAACATGTACTCGTCGTCGATCGACAGCCCGATCTGGAACGTCAGCCCGGCGCCGTTGTCCCACGACAGCGTCACCGGCTTGCCCGGAGCCAGCGTGTTCGATGACGCCTTCCAGATCGTGTCGTTGTCCGGCAGCTTAGCCGTGTCGCCCGAACCGGCGGTCCAGCCATACTGGATGTAGTAGGGATGATCCTTCGACCGAGGCTCCAGCAGCCGCACCAGCGGCGAATCAGGCGAGATTTCCTCGTGGTAGTGCGTCAGCACCAGGTCATCCAGCTTGGCCCCCAGCAGGTTGACCGACCCCTGAACCTGCGGCGCATCGATCTTGATGCGCGGCACATTGGCCGATTCCGCTACCGGCGCGGGCGGCACGGCGGCCCCGGGCGAACCTTCAAGCGGTGTCGCCGTCGCCGGCTGCTCCGTCTTGGCGATCTGCCGTGGCGGCGGTTTCGGCAGATGCGGCGCGACCAGCATCTGGAAACCCAGCAAAATGGCCAGCGATACCGCGATCGCCAGGAAAAGCCGCTTCTGGTCCATCAATGCCCCATATTCCGGTCGATCCCATCCTCGTCCGGGCGAGGCACGGGATCGACGCCGCCTTCATGCCACGGGTTACAGCGCAGGATACGCTTCGCCGCCATCACTGTTCCGCGCGCCGCGCCATGCACGCGCAGCGCCTCGACGGCATAGTCGCTGCAGCTTGGCCAGAAGCGGCAATTGGCACCGATGAATGGACGGACCGTCCATTGATAGACCCGCACCGCGCCAATGCCGACCTGAGCCGCCCCAACCTGAATCCCCCGAGTCATACGCCGGTTCTTTCCAGTGCGCGCCTGATATCGCCTTGCAGCGCGATGAAATTCCGTTTGCGTGTGCTGTCCCGCCCGATCAGCACCAGATCGGCCCCCACGACCGGACTCTGGGCCAGCAGCAGGCGCGCCGCCTCTTTCAACCGCCGCCGCGTGCGGTTGCGGATAACGGCGTTGCCGACCTTCTTCGTCACGGTAAAACCCAGCCGGACCGGTTCGCTATCCGGACGGGCCAACGCCTGAAGCACCACACCGCCGACGGCGGCTTTCCTGCCGGACGATGCCACGCGCAAAAACTCCGGCCGCCGCTTCAGGCGTCCGGGATTCGCGGCGGTACAAGATGGACTCCGGGCTGGCATGGACGGCACACCAGCGGTTCGCGCGTCAGGCAGACAGCTTCTTGCGGCCCTTGGCTCGGCGATTTGCCAATACCTTGCGGCCGCCGACCGTCTCCATGCGGGCGCGAAAGCCATGCCGATGCTTGCGGACCAGCTTCGACGGTTGATAGGTGCGCTTCACGACTACTCTCCGAAAACCTTGTGAACGGCGACCATGATGTCCCGCTCTCTTGCAAGCACGCCGACGGGTGCGCCTGCAAAGGCGACCCGCCGGAAGGGGCGGCTTATACGGACGCCGCCCCGGTTCGTCAATCGCCGCGCATCAGTCCGTCTGCCAACGCCTTGTATTAGATGCCTGGGTATAAGATGTCGGGCTCCCGCATCCGCCGCACCTGGCCAGACCCGCGCTTGGCAGCAGCGCCGCATGCGGGCTGTTTGCCGGACAACCTTACAACCGAGCCATCACGGTTCGCGAAAATTCCTCGGCCAGCCGCCATTTTGTTTCGTTTCCGACCGCGAAGACCATTTCCTGCAACCCATCCTGCTCCAGCCCCCTGATCCGCTCGACCAGTTCGTCAGCCGTCCCGACCAGGCAGGTGTCGTGGATCAGTTGCGTGTCGATCAGCTCCGCCTCGTTTGGATGCAGATCGGTGTAGTGGAACTCATGCGTCCGGAAATGCCGGTGCTCCGGCGGCGTCTGCTCGACCAGCGCGCAATAGGGCTTCCAGATGCGCTTCAGGAAATCCGGCGGCTCGATCCCGGTCTCATGCACCATGTCGTAGAAATAGTAGACACTGGCCATGACATTGGGTCCGATCGACCGCTTGATCCGGTCCGAGTCAGCCGCCTCGCCCGGTTGCAGCAGCGCCACGCTCGTTAGCGTTGCGTTACGGAACCCGCTCATGTCGCGACCGTTGCGCGCCGCTCCCTGGCGCACATGACCCAAGGCGTCCTGCACGGGCACGCCACGCGGCGGGATGGCAAATACCAATCCATCCCCATACTCCCCCGCCAACGCCATCGCGCGCGGGCCGAATCCGGAGACATACAGCGGAATCCGCGGTTGCAGGTTCATGAAACGCGTTTCATGCCGCAGCATCTTCACCGGCCGCGAGCGGCCCTCGAACGCATACTCCGTCACCTGTCCATCCAGCAGGCCGGACAGCACCCGCAGGTATTCGCCGAATGCCGCCATTTTCATCGGCTTCTGGCCCATGGTGCGCATCGCGGTGTTGCCGGTGCCGATGCCCAGGAACACACGGCCCGGCGCCATGCGGTTCAGCGTCGCCATCGCCGCCACCTGCACCGGCGGAATGCGCGTGCCGCAAATTGCGGTGCCGGGGCCGATGCGCAGGCGTTTCGTCTGCTGCGCCGCCAGCGCGCAGACCATGTAGACGTCGGAATACATCATCTGGCTGTCGGCGACCCAGGCGGAATCGTAGCCCAGGTTCTCGATGAAACTGAAGAAGCCGATCTCATCAATATCGGACATGATGCAGAAACCGAATTTCATCGTTCCGTCCTTCCTCAGATACCGAGATAGGCCTTGCGCACGTAATCGTTCGCCATCAGCGCCTTGGTTTCGTCCTCGGCGACGCAACTCCCGGTTTCCAGCAGATAGCCGCGGCTGGCAAGGCGGAGCGCCATCGCGGCGTTCTGTTCCACCAGCAGAATGGCGACGCCATCGGCATGGATCGCCCGCAGCGCGGCGGACAGTTCCCGCACCATCAGCGGCGACAGCCCGACGGTCGGCTCATCCACCAGCAGCAGTTTCGGTCGAGCCATCAGGCCGCGGGCAAAGGCAAGGATTTGCTGCTCGCCGCCAGACAAGCTGCCGGCGGCCTGCTTGTGCCGCGCCTCAAGAATGGGGAAACGCGCATACATTGCGTCGATATCGGAACGGATAGCCGATCCGTCGGTGCGCAGGAAGGCGCCCATCGCCAGATTCTCCCGCACCGTCATACGGGTGAACAGCCGCTTGCCCTCCGGCACATGGACAAGGCCGCGTTCGAGGCGCTGGCGAGGCGTCAAGGTGTCGATCCGTTCGCCCTCGAACTGGATGTTGCCCGAGGTCAGCGGCTCCAGGCCGGAAATCGCCCGCAGGCAGGATGTTTTGCCCGCCCCGTTGGCGCCGATCAGGGTGACCGTTTCGCCTGTCGCGACGGTCAGCGACAGGCCGTGCAGCACCTGCGCGGTGCCGTAGGCAACAGCGATGGTTGATACCTCAAGCAGCATCTTCGTCATCCGCCACGCCCAGATACGCCTCAATGACTTTCGGATCTTGTGAAACTTCCTGCGGCGAGCCCTCGGCGATCTTGCGTCCGAATTGCAGGACGCTGATCCGATCACACACGTTCATGACCGCTCGGATATTATGCTCTACCAAAATGACCGTGATGCCTTGCGCGTCACGCAGGCTGCGGACCAGCGCCATCATGCGGTCCACATCGGCGTGGTTCATGCCCGCCACCGGTTCGTCCAGCAGCAGCAGCCGAGGCTTCGGCGCCAGTCCGATCGCCACCTGCAGGATGCGTTTGTAGCCATGCGACAGGCTGCCGGCGGTTTCCTCCTCGCGCCCTTGCAGGCCGACGAAGCGGATGATGTCCACGGCGCGCTGATGCAGGTCGTCGTTGTGCCGCCGGGATGACGGCGGATCGATCAGCCCGGGCCAGAAGCCGGAATGGGCGTGGACATGCAGCCCGACCAGGACGTTCTTCAAGACGGAGAACGTTGGAAACAGTTGCGCGTGCTGGAACGTGCGCACCAGGCCGCGCCGGACCAGCGCGTGCATCGGCACCCGGGTGATATCGCGCTCGTCGAAATGAACGGTTCCCCCTGACGGTGGGATCGTCCCGCTGACCAGATTGAACAGCGTGGTCTTTCCGGCACCGTTCGGCCCGATCAGGCCGCGGATTTCGCCGGGTTCGACCGACAGCGAAACGTCATTCACGGCGACCAGCCCACCGAACCGGCGCGTCAGTCCTGAGACCTGCAACAGCGGCATCGGTCAGGCCCGCCCGCGCTGAGTGACCAGTTTCTGCCACGCCCCGATGATCCCCTGCGGCATCAGCAGCATGGATCCGACAAGGATCAGCCCGAACGCCATCATCTGGTATTTGCCGGTGACGCGGAACAACTCCGGCACCAGCGTCAGTGCGACGGCGCCGACAATCGGCCCGGCCATGCTGGCGAAGCCGCCCACGACGATGTAGACCAGAACGTTGACGGAATATTCGAACGTAAAGACCAGCGGGCTGATATAGCCGAAATAGGTCGCATACAGGCTGCCGGCCGCGCCGGCGAAGAACGCCGATACGATGAATGCCACCAGTTTGGTGCCGGGAACGTCGATCCCGACGGAACTTGCCAGCAGATCGCCTTCGCGGATGCTCCATAGCACCATGCCGAACCAGGACCGGCTGATCCGGTAGATGATCCAGCAGGTGACCAGGACCAGACCGAGCGCCAGGTAGTAGAAGGCGGCTTTGTCGAGGACGCCGAAGAAGGCGGCCGGCTGCGGGGCCGGGATGTCGCGGATGCCGTACCAGCCGCCGAACGGATTTTCGAAGTAGGCAAAGACTCCGGCCACGACCTGGCCGAACGCCAGTGTCACCAGGAAGAAATACACGCCCTTGACGCGCAGGCTCAGCCGGCCGACGGGGGCGCTGACCAGGCCCGCCATGACAGCCGACAGCGGCAGCGCGATCCAGAACGACCAGTGGGCATTTTTGGTCAGCAGGGCGGTGGTCATTGCGCCGATGAACATGAAGCCGGCCTGCCCGAAGGAGATCAGGCCGGTGATGCCCAGCAGCCACATGCTGACGGCCATGATCACGTTGATGCCGATAACGATCATGACGTGCAGAAAATACTGATTGTGCACGACCAGCGGCAGCGCCAGCAGCAGTACGAGGAGTACGGGAAGGGCGAGTTTCATCGAATGGACGCCGGATGTTGGCTGTAGTGGACGTCTGCGTCATGGCGGACGAAGGCTCGCCATCCGTGGCTTTGCCACCATCCGCTCCGTAAGGCGCGGATGGCGGGCCTTCGTTCGCCATGACGCGATAGCGCTCTACACATCGTAACCAAACAGCCCGCGCGGCCGCACGATAAGGATCAGCATCAGGATGGCGAAGTCGATGATGAACGCCAGTTCGCCGCCCAGCAGTGTCCCGGTGACGCTGTCCGCCACGCCGATGAACAACCCCGCCAGCACCGTGCCGGCGATACTGCCCATGCCGCCGATCTGCACGATGATGAACGACTTCAGCAACGGTTCCGACCCCATCTCCGGATCGACGCCGAACACCGAACCCAGCATCGCCCCGCCGACCGCCGCCAGGGCCGCACTGATGATGAAGGCGCTGACATAGACACTCTCAGGATTGATCCCCATCAGCAACGCCGCCTCGCGGTCCTGTTCCACCGCGCGCATCGCTTTCCCGGGTTTGGTGAAATGCAGGAACAGATACAGCGCGATGGCCAGCACGATGCAGACGCCCGCCGCCAGCAGCCGCTGCTTAGACATAAAAACTCCGCCGAGCTTGACCACGCCGGGCAGCATGGCGGGGATCGCCTGCGGCTCCGGCCCGAAGATCGCCCAGGACGCGGACCGGATGGCGAAACTGGCGCCGATGCCGACGATGAAACAGTTCAGGATGTCGTATTGCAGCGGCTTGAACAACAGCTTCTGGCACAGCACGGCCAGCCCGGCGGCGACCGCGATGGCGACGGGGATCGCCACCCACATCGGAAACCCCTCGTTCACGCCGATATACCAGATGGCAAACGCCGAAAGCATCACCAGCTCGCCGTGGATGAAGTTCACGACGCGCATGATGCCGAACAGCAACGTCACGCCCAGCGCGATCAGCATGTAGATCAGGCCGGTGACCAGACCTCTCAGCACGATCTGGATCAGCAGTGTCGAGGACAGTGGACTATACCCCCGCCGGCCAGTCGATGGTCGCCAGATAGGTCGGTTTGCCGCCCTTGATCCAGGACATCGGGATTTGCCGGGTCAATGAACTGTCCAGCCCGTACACCGACTTCATGCCGAACTTCTCTTCACCGAAAATCCCATGATAGACCGTGCTGCGCATCGCCTCGGCCACCACGACGGGATCGACCGACTGCGCCTTCTGGATCGCCGCCGCCAGGATGAACGGCCAGTCCCACATCAGGAATGCGTAGCTGGGGAAGGGCTGCCCATATTTCCCAATCCACCAGTTGTAGATCTCTTTCTGTTCGGGAGTCTGCGGTTCGGCCAGCGTATCGAACAGCAGGGTGCCCTCGGCGGCATCCGGTCCGGCGATATCGACGAACGATTTGGCGTCCGAATAGCCTTGCAGGATGTGGCCCTGATAGCCGAGTTCCCGCAGCGCCTTGCACGCCAGCCCCTGGTCGCGGCCGATGGTGCCACCGAAATCGATCAGGTCGGGCGTATAGCCCACCAGGCGGGTCGCCACCGGATACATATCGGTGGAACCACGCTTGAAATACTCATTGCCGACGTTCATGAACCCGTTGCGCTGAGCGATCATCCGGCGATCTTCGGATTCAGTGAATCCGGCCTCGTCGCTGGGATTCATGTGTGCCACCCGCTTGATCGCGGGGTACGTGGTCTTCAGCCACGGGTACACCGCATAGGCGGTTTCGTTGGTCGGTTGCACGCGGAAGCTGTAGGGGAACTGCGGCGCGGTCAAATGGCCCTTGCCCGACGCGCCGGACATCTGCAGTACCTTGGCTGCGGTGGTTTTCTCGACCACGGGGACCGAATTGCCTGATCCGCTGGAAAACAGGTAGCGGACGCCGTCCGCCATCATCTTTTCCACCACCGTCACGGCCTCTGCGGGGATGTATTTGTTGTCGTAGAATTCCGCGACGATGGTGTAGCGGTCCGGGCCGATCTGAATGCCCTTGGCGTTGATCACCTCCAGCGCGTGCTCGACGGTGCGCTGTGTGGTGATGCCTGTCGGGGCGGCGGGTCCCGACAGAGGGATGCTGCATCCCAGGATGATGGTCTTGTCGGCGGCCTGGCTGACCCGCACGCCCATGCTGGCGGCAAGTCCGGCCGAACCCAGCACGAGAAGGTCTCGGCGAGCGATGGTCATGGTTGCATTTCCCCACGTTGCTTTTTGATCTTTTATCATCGGAATGGTTCAGGTCGCTTGTGTCAAGCCGTCGCCGGCACCCGTTTCGCCTGACCCAGCACCAGCAGCACCAAGGTTCCGACTAGGGCGAAGCCGACGATCGGCAGCATGGTCAGCGGATAGCTGTGTGTCGCGTCGTAGATGCGGCCCATCAACACGTTGCAGATGAAACCGCATCCCGTCCCCAGCGCATTCACCATGGCGATCCCGGCCGCGGCGCTGGGTGCCGACAGATACTCCGACGCCAGCGCCCAGAACGGGCCGCGCGTGACGGATGTGCAGACAACGCACACGCACAGCAGCGTGACAGTCGGGACCAGCATCGGGAAGGGGATGCACAACGCCAGTGCGATGCCGCTCAACCCCAGTGGGACTGCCGTGTGCCACATGCGTTCGTTACGCTGATCCGATCGGTGGCCCCACCAGACCATCGCGACGGCGGAGAACACGTACGGCAGCGCGTTCACCCATCCCACCTCCTGATTGCTCAGTCCGAACGACTTGATGAATTGCGGTTGCCACAGGCCAAGGCCGGAACTGGCGGTGGCACCGCCCGCGTAGATGATCGCCAGCGCCAGCACCGTGGGATTGCGCACCACCTTCCAGGCCGACCCGTGCGCGACGCGCTTGGTCTGGCGGCGCTCCTGCTCCAGCTTGCCGGCCAGCCACGTCCGCTGTTCGTCGGTCAGCCACCCGGCCTTCGCCGGCCCGTCGGTCAGCCACGCCAGGCAGACGAATCCCAGCAGCACCGCCGGCGCGGCCTCCAGAAGGAAGACCCACTGCCAGCCGCGCAGGCCCAGCAGCCCGTCCATGCCAAGCAAGGTGCCGGAAATCGGCGATCCGACGAAGCCGGAGACCGGGATCGCCACCATGAAGATGCCGATGATCCGCGCGCGCTGTTCGGCGGGGAACCAGTAGGTCAGATACAGGATCACGCCGGGAAAGAACCCAGCCTCCGCCGCGCCCAGCAGAAAGCGGGCGGCGACGAAGGAATTCGGCCCGACCACAGCCGCCATGCCGGCCGACACCAGGCCCCAGGTGATCATGATCCGGCAGATCCAGCGCCTCGCGCCAAAGCGTTCCAGCGCGAGGTTGCTGGGCACCTCGAACAGGAAGTACCCGACGAAGAAAATGCCGCCGCCCAACCCGAAGATCGTTCCGGATAAACCTATATCTTTGTTCATCTGCAGGGCGGCAAAACCCGCGTTCACCCGGTCGATATAGCAGACCAGGTAGGCCAGCATGAGAAACGGCAGCAACCGGAAACTCACACGCCGGAGCGTCGCTTTTTCCAGCGCGCTGGTGTCGGCCATCGTTCTCTCCCTCACCGTGTTCCGGACCAATGCCGGCTATCTGGTAACCTGCCGGACAGGATGCGGTAAGGTCAACCGGACGGCTCACAGAATCCTGTCCGACGCGGTGCTTGTTGCGGGACGGGCAGGGGGTTACAGCGGCCGGGAGAGCAGACACCGCCTCCGGAGAATGATACGTGTCAGTAACTACTCATGACCATGATCATGACCATCACGGCCACACGCCCGGCTTCGTCGCCCGCTGGCTGTTCAGCACCAATCACAAGGACATCGGCTCGCTGTATCTGATGTTCGCGGTGTTCGCCGGGGTGGTCGGTGGCGCGCTGTCGATGATCATGCGGGCGCAGTTGCTGCATCCGCACGGCGACATCGTGACGTCGGGGCAGGACTGGAACACGATCATCACCGCCCATGGCCTGATCATGATCTTCTTCACCGTCATGCCGGCGCTGATCGGCGGCTTCGGCAACTGGTTCATCCCGCTGATGATCGGTGCGCCGGACATGGCGTTCCCGCGGCTGAACAACATCAGCTTCTGGCTGCTGCCGCCGGCGTTCGTGCTGATCATGACCGGGCTGCTGCTGGGCGAATCCGGCACCGGTTGGACGCTGTATCCGCCGCTGTCGAATGCGACCTTTGAACCAGGCATGGGGATGGATTGCACGCTGTTCGCGCTGCATCTCGCCGGTGCATCGTCCCTGTTGGGGGCGATGAACTTCATCGTCACCATCTTCAACATGCGCGCCCCCGGCATGACGCTGCACAAGATGCCGCTGTTCATCTGGAGTGAGCTGGTCACCGCCTTCCTGCTGCTGCTGGCCGTGCCGGTGCTGGCCGGCGCGATCACCATGCTGATCTGCGACCGCAATTTCGGCACCGCGTTCTTCGATCCGACCGGGGGTGGCGATCCGGTGCTGTTCCAGCACCTGTTCTGGTTCTTCGGCCATCCCGAGGTCTACATCATGATCCTGCCCGCGTTCGGGATCGTCAGCCACGTGGTCTCCACGTTCAGCCGCAAGCCGATCTTCGGCTACCTGGGCATGGTCTATGCGATGATCGCCATCGGCGTGGTCGGCTTCGTCGTCTGGGCGCACCACATGTTCGTCTCCGGCATCAGCGTCGATACGCGAGCCTACTTCATGGCCGCCACGCTGGTGATCGCCGTGCCGACCGGGGTCAAGGTGTTCTCCTGGATCGCCACGATGTGGGGCGGTTCCATCGAGTTGAAGACTCCGATGCTGTGGGCGATCGGCTTCATCTTCGTGTTCACCGTCGGCGGGGTGACCGGCGTGGTGCTGGCCAATGCCGGCATCGACCAGATCCTGCACAACACCTACTACGTCGTCGCCCATTTCCACTACGTGCTCTCGCTTGGCGCGGTGTTCGGCCTGTTCGCGGGCTTCTACTACTGGATCGGCAAGATGTCGGGCCGGCAGTACAACGAGACGCTGGGCCAGATCCATTTCTGGCTGACCTTCGTCGGCGTCAACCTGACCTTCTTCCCGCAGCATTTCCTCGGCCTGGCCGGCATGCCGCGGCGGTATCCGGACTACCCCCAGGCCTTCGCCGGCTGGAACTTCGTCTCCTCTATCGGCGCTTTCATCAGCGGGCTGGCGACGCTGGTCTTCCTCTACGTCTGCTTCCGCACCTTCACCTCGAAGGTCCACCTGGCCGATAACTACTGGGGGCCCGGCGCCACCACGCTGGAATGGACCCAGACCTCGCCGCCGGCCTATCACACCTATCTGGAGCTGCCGCGTATCAACTGAATCCGTTTGCCCCGGCGCGGGCCGGCGTGGCAGGAAGTGCCCTATGCCAACCCGTCGTTTCCTGCTCGCCAGTGCCGTCCCCGCGGTCCTTTCCGTGCCTGCGTTCGCGTCCCCCGGGGATAGTTTTCACGCCTTCCTGAACGACGTGCGAACCGAGGCGCGCCGAGCCGGGATTCGTTCGGCCACGCTGGACAGCGCCTTCGCCGGGGTGTCGCCCAACCAGAAAGTGCTGGATCGCGATCGTCACCAGCCTGAGTTCACCCTCACCTGGGCCAAATATCGCGCGCTTGTGATCACCGGCAAGCGGATCACCGACGGGCGCCAGGCCGTGGCCGCGAATCGCGGACTGTTCCAGCGGGTGGAGCAGCGCTACGGCGTCAGTCCGGGGGTCATCGCCGGAATCTGGGGGCTGGAATCCAGCTTCGGCACCGGCATGGGCGATTTCCGCGTGGTGGAGGCGCTGGCCACCCTCGGCTGGGAAGGCCGCCGCACAGGTTTCTTCCGAGGCGAACTGATCGCCGCGCTGAAAATCCTCGATCACGGCGATATCGCACCGCACGGCATGCTTGGGTCCTATGCCGGCGCGATGGGCCAGCCGCAGTTCATGCCGTCCAGCTACCTGCGCTATGCGGTCGATTTTGAGGGCAACGGCCGCCGCGACATCTGGACCAGCAAGCCCGACGTGCTGGCCTCGATCGCCAACTATCTGGCGCGCTCCGGCTGGCGGCCCGGCGAAACCTGGGGCCAGGCGGTCACCGTGCCGGCGAACGTCGCGATCCAGGGACGCGACGTCAAACGCCCGCTTTCGGAATGGGCCCGACTCGGTGTCCGGCCGCTAACAAGAAACTGGGCCGGAACGGCCGACACGCCGGCAGGATTGGTGGCGCCGGACGGCCCGAACGGCGAGACCTTCGTGGTGTTCGGCAATTTCGCCGCCATCCGCCGCTACAACCCATCCGACTTCTATGCCATCGCTGTGGGCACGATCGGCGACCAGGTGGTGGTGTGAAAACCCGCCACATCCTGACCGCTGCCCTTGCCCTGCTGACGTTCGGCTGCACCCCGCCACTGAAGCCCGACCCGCATTATGTTCTGGCGAAGCCCTACCAGGTCGGCCGCATCTGGTTCTACCCGCGGGAATCCTACAACCTGGACCAGACCGGCCTCGCCACTGTCATGCCAGGCGATACCCCTCGCCTGACCACCGATGGTGAGGTGTTCGACCAGACCGCCCTGGCTGCCGCCGATCCGACCATCCAGCTTCCCGCCATCGCTCGCCTCACCAACCTGGAAACCGGCCGTGAGGTCACCGTCCGGCTGAACGACCAGGGCTCCAGCGATCCGCATCGGCTGGTCGAGGTCACCAGACGCACCGCCGAATTGCTGGGCATGCCGCCCAACGGCGTTGCCCGTGTGCGTCTGCGAGTCCTGCCCAACGAAAGCCACGCGGCGGCTGATGCGCTGCCCGGCGCGCCGTCGCTGGCTCTGACCGCCGCACCCCGTGGCGGTGTCCAGGTCGCCGAATTGGCACCGCCACCGGGTGTCCGGCAGGGCGGCGGCGCCGCGTTGCCGGCCGCGCCTGTCGCCGGCCCGGCGCAGGCCGTGGTTGCTCCGCCACCCATGCGGTTGCCCGAAATGGTCACCCAGACGGCGCCCCGGCCTGGCCAGTTGATGGTGGAGCTCGATACGTTCGAGGAATATCAGTACGCGTCGGTCCAGCGCGCCAAGATGGCTGCGGCCGGCGCGCGGATCGTCTCCAGCGTGGACGGGCGGACACGCCGCTTCCGGGTCGAGGTCGGCCCGCTGCCGGATGTCGCCCACGCCGACGCCGTCTTGGATCAGGCTCTCGCATCCGGCATCCCGGATGCCCGTATCGTGGTGGATTAGGAGGGAACGTCGAGATGCTGACCCGTCGCTTTGGCTTGCTGGCATCCGCCTTCGCTTTCATGGCCGGTCCTGCGATGGCGGAGGTGAAACACCCGCACGCCGCCGCCCACAAGGGCAAGGACGCCGCCGCCCTTCCCCCCGCCAGCCCCGGCGACACCCCGCTCGGTCCCGTCGATACCACGGCCCAATGGGGCTACATCCAGGATTTCGATACCGGCGCCACGCTGTTCGACAAGCAGGCGGACACCGAGGTCCCGCCGTCTTCGATGACCAAGCTGATGACGCTGTATCTCACCTACGACCAACTCAAACAGGGCAAGCTGAAGCTGACGGACCAACTGCCGGTCAGCGAAAAAGCCTGGCGCATGCAAGGCTCGAAAATGTTCGTCGCGATCGGCAGTACTGTGCCGGTGGAGGACCTGATCCGCGGCGTGGTGGTCGATTCCGGCAATGACGCCGCCATCGTCCTGGCCGAGGCGATCGGCGGGTCGGAGGAGCAGTTCGTCGAAAAGATGAATGCCAAGGCCAAGGAACTCGGCCTGACCCATTCGTACTTCAAGACCTGCACCGGCTGGCCCGACCCCGAACAGCACATGAGCTGCCGCGACATCGCGACGCTGGCCGGCGACATCATCCGGCAGTTCCCGATGTATTATCATTACGACGAGGAGAAGACGTTCAAATACAACGGCATCGAGCAGGGCAACCGC
Source organism: Rhodopila sp. (assembly GCA_036272115.1). GTDB lineage: Bacteria > Pseudomonadota > Alphaproteobacteria > Acetobacterales > Acetobacteraceae > Rhodopila. The sequence continues at coordinate 13,947 of DATAZJ010000155.1, forward strand.
AATCCGATGGTGCAGAAAGGCACCGCGGACGGGTTGAAGACCGGCCATACGGAAGCCGGCGGATACGGCCTGGTCGCCAGCTCGAAACGCAACGGGCGCCGGGTGATCCTGGTGCTGAATGGCATGGCAACGATGCGGGAGCGTGCCGAGGAATCCGAACGGCTGATGGACTGGGCATTCTTCAACTTCGAGGACGTGACGCTGTTCAGCGCCGGCGACGCCGTGGAGAACGTTCCGGTCTGGCTGGGAACCTCGCACACGGTGCCGCTGGTGGCCGGCCGCGACGTCATCGTGACGATGCCGCGCAACTGGCGCCAGAAGGCCGCGGTCAAGGTCAGCTATGACGCACCGTTGAGCGCCCCCGTCGCCAAGGGCGATGCCGTGGGCAAGCTGACCGTGACCGGTGACGGCGTACCCCACATCGATATTCCGCTGATGGCCGGGGCGGACGTGCCGAGGCTGGGCCTGCCAGGCCGAGCATTGGCGGTGTTGTCGAAATATGTGACCGGTGCGTGACGATCGGTCGTTTCATTACGCTGGAAGGTGGTGAGGGCGCCGGTAAGACCACCCAATCGGCGCTGTTGGCCGAGGCGCTGGCGGCTCGCGGCATTCCGGTGCTGCGCACGCGTGAACCGGGCGGGTCACCGGGTGCCGAACTGTTGCGCGGTATGCTGCTGGGCGGCTCCACCGACTGGTCACCCCAAGCCGAGACCCTTCTGCACTTCGCCGCTCGGGCTGAGCATGTGGCGAAGACCATCCGGCCGGCGATACAGGCCGGCACTT
>DATAZJ010000156.1:0-7189 GCA_036272115.1 Rhodopila sp.
TTGGGGCGAACCGATGAAACGGTATCAAAACGGCTTGGTCTTATATTTCCCAGCCGAACTGAGGGAACAGCGCACCAAGCTGCTGCACAATCTCTTGATTCATTTCCCGGGTCAGATGCGTGCGCCAGTCACCGGCGACACCTTTTCGCAGAAAAGCACCATTGTTTTCGATACCGGCCGGCCGGCCGGCCATGGCGGCAAAACTGGTCGCGGCGATGCTGTCGGTCACTATGCCCGGCGAATCATCAGCCCCAAGGAAGCGGTAAAGCGCGCCAATCGTCGCCTCCGGTTCGCTGAGCAAAGCCTCGTAGGTCACGATCAGCACATCGGCGGGGAAACGCTGCCGCAAGGCCAGCATTCCGCTGAGGAACTTGCCGACGGCACCGGCAGCCTGGCGGATGAACGACATTTGCTCCAGAGTCTTATCGTCTCGGCGCCGTTCCGTCGGAATAAAATGCCAGGCCGACACCAGAATATCGCGCGGGTCGCGGGCAATGCCGACGAATTTCGCACCCGGAAACAGGCGTTTGAGGTTCGGGAAGTAGAAAACGTTCTCCGGTGTCTTCTCACCCACGATCGGGTACGGATGGCCGTCGCATTGCTGCGCCAGCGCCGTCAGGATGGCGGAGCCGACCAGGAACTCGACATCCTCGGGCTCCGGCAGCTTGTAGCCGCCGACGTCGCGGAACAACCGAGCGTTCTTGCCTTGCAATTGCTTTCGCCGGTGCTGCATGGCCGCGCCCATCGGTTCGGCGAGGAACTGGAGGAAATGGCCCTCGCCACGGCAGCAGATGTCGGGATGGGCGTCCAGGATGTGCTGCAGCCACGTGGTTCCGGACCGAGGCGCGCCGCCGACGAAAAACAGCTGCCTCTCGGCAAGGGCTGCGACGTCGGCCTGACGTTGGGTCCAGCTTTGCAATCGGGTTCCTTGTGCGCTCAGGGAAGCGGATGCCAGGTGTCGGCTCTGCTTTGCGCGACCTGCTGTTCCGCCGGACTTAGCAGGTTCGCGGCGGTTGCGCGCAGCCTGGCCGCGTCCTGCCGTTCCGCGGGGTTGCCGCGCGTGCTGCCGATACTGGCCCATGTCAGGGCGGACATGGCATCGTGTCTAATGCCGGTGCCGTCGAGATACAGGCGGGCGAGCGTGACAATGGCGGCGGGCACGCCGGAATCAGCGGCGGTCGAGCACCAGCGGAATGCAAGCGCGCCGTCGGGCGGCTGGCCGTCGAGGCCGCGGGCGTAAAGCGCGCATAGCAGGGACGCCGCCTGGTCATCTTCGCGTAACGCGGCTTTCTGGGCCCATGCGGCGGCAGCGAGATCGTCGCGCGCGACCCCATTGCGGCCGGTGGCAAGATCTTGCGCCAAACGGGTCTGGGCGGCGATGTGACCGGCCTCGGCCGCGGCTTTCAACCATTTCAGACCGGCGGCGTCGTCGTTGGCGCCGGCGGTCGGGGACAGCAGCAGGTCGGCCAACAGGTACATGCCGTCGGGACTGCCGGTCTGGGCCGCCTTCAGCAGCCAGTCATGCGCGGCGACGATATTGCGGGGCAAGCTGATGCCCCGTTGGTAGCAGTCGCCAAGAGCCAGCATGGCGGGGGCGCTGCCGGCGGTGGCTGCTCGGGTGATCCACTGCACACCCAGGCCGGGGTCGGCTTGCATGCCGATCCCGTGCAGCGCGGCGGTGCCGAAGGACAGCATGCCGGCGACCAGCCCGCTATCGGCCGCTTTGCGGAACCATCGCACCGCGGTGGCGGCATCCTTGGGCGTGCCCTGCCCGCTGAGCAGCATCCGGCCGAGCATTTCCTGCGCGTCGGCGGCGCCGGCATCGGCTTCCTTCTGCATCTCCTGGAAAGCGGTCGGAAAATCGCCGCGCTGCCGGGCGATCATGGCCGCGTCGAAATCGGCATGTGCGAGCGAAGTATTCGCACAGAGCCAACCCAGAACACAAACATGCCGAAGCAGGATACGCATGGGAAATGATAAGAACCGTTGGCTTGGATGCGCCGGCTCTGCTAATATCAGGATTGCAGTTGCAGCGAAACCATATTCAGCCGCCTCATGACCCCATGAGCACGGCACTATCGGCGATGGACTGGCGCCGGTATGGAGGCGTGAGTGCGGAAGCTACTTGTGACGGCCAGTAAAGCAACACCGCTGGTCCTGGTTCTCTTTTTGCTGGTGGCGACGACCCAACTGGCGCTGCAGTTGGGCATGACCCAGGCTGGGCTGGAACGGACGCTCGCGCGTTATTCCTGGCTATACGCCGCGCTCGCGGCCGGCGGTGCGTTGGCGGTGGCCGCCGGCCTGCTGTTTGAAACGCTTGTTCCGCCGCATGCCGAACGCCGGAAGGGATTCATCATGGACGTCCTGAGCCGCCTTACCAACCGGACAGCGCTGGAAGCGATGATGGCCGGCGCCCATCGGCCGGAGGTGATCGACGCCGACGTGCTGGCGACGAAGCTGAAAGCCAAGGTGATCGGGCAGGACATCGTGTGCGACGATCTGGCCGCGCAGATCCGCCGGCGGATGGCGCTGGCGCAGCGGGGCAAGCCGGTCGGCATCTTCCTGTTCGCGGGACCGCCGGGCACCGGAAAAACGTATCTCGCGAAACGGCTTGCGGCGGAGATGAACCGCAAGCTGGTTGCATTGGATATGACACAGTTCGGCACGCCACACGCGGCGAGTCAATTGTTCGGTGCGCCGAAAGGTTACATCGGTTCCGACAGTTATGGTGCGCTGACATCCGCGCTGCAGGAAACGCCGAACGCGGTCGTGCTGCTGGATGAAATCGAGAAGGCGCATCCGGAGGTTTACAAGCGGTTCCTGACGGCCTGGAACGACGGTCACATCACCGAGGCCTCGGACGGAAAGCAGGTGTCTGCCTCACAGGCAATTTTCGTTATGACATCGAACGCGGCAACCGATGAGTTGACGGAACTCGGTGGCCGGCTGTCGGGCGATCCCGACGAATTGCGGCGTGCGACGATGGTGGTGCTGCGCCAGGTCGGGTTCGCGCCGGAGGTACTGAACCGGCTGGATCGGGTGTTCGTGTTCCGGGCATTGCGCGGACTGGACATCGCCCGTGTCGCGGCGCTGGAAATCGAAGCGATGATCGAAAACTATGGCCTGAAGGTGGCCGAGGGCGGCATCGACCCGGCAGTGCTGTTCGAGATGATGCAGCGGCAGGAGAGGCTGGGGCCGGCGGCGTCGGCGCGGGACGTGGCGCGCGCCATCGAAGAGAGCATCAGCGACAGCCTGATCGCTGCCCGTCAGCAGAAGGCGAAGAGCGTGGCATTGGTGGCTGATGGCGGCAGAGTCGTCGCCGAAACAGCCGATTAGCCAGACATGACAGCCTTCGGTCGCCTGTGGGTCCGAGCACCGGTATGGCGAGGGGCATTGCTGCTGACAATCGGCAGCGGGGCGCTCGTTTTTTTCTTTCCGCCGGGCCAACCGGAGATTGCGGCGCCTCCGATCCCGGTCTTTGCGCGTTCGGAACCGGCAATGCCGCCGCGACAGATGCCGGCGCCGGCGCCCACCGCCGCCCAGGGCAACCTGCCGGTTCCCGGTCAAACCTATTCCGATCGGCTGCCATTCGGTTCGCAATCGGTTCCCCTGCCGCCGGGGCACTGGCTGGCGGTCGCGGTTGGCAACGATCCACAGAATTCGGGCGTGCCGGATTCCAGCGTTTTTCTTGCGCTGGTGCTGGGTGAACGGGTTGCCGCCGCGGCGCTGATCAGTGGTTCCACGGCGGCCCAGCCGCAATCGGCTGGGTTTCTGGTACCCGCGAACGCGCAGATCCCGGCTTTCTATTACCGCCGGGTGCTGACGGCGGTCGATCATGGTCCGGCGGATTTCTGGCTATGTGGGCGTTCGCCTCCGTCAGAGTGGTCCGATCCGGTACGTCACGCTGCAATCACGGTCCTTGCGCAACAACACATCGGCGTTGCGGATCGCTTTGATTCGGCCGTGTTCCGCTTGTCCGACAAGCGCAACTGGTTGGCAGCGGAATTCGCGTTTCCAGCGCCGGCGGCAGAAGGGCCAGTGAAACCATGGACCGAAGAAGCAGGGTTGTCGGATACGGCGTTGCTTCCGCACATCGAAAAAGTGCGACGCTGGGCCAAGGCGTGGCACGGCGTGCTGCGACGGGGCTTCGACGGGGATGGCAACCTGGCCGACAGTGTACGGATACCGTTGCCTTATTGACATCAGAAACCACGCCAGGAAAATGCTGGCGTGTAGTACCGATTGTGCAGACACGACGATATGTTTCCGCTATACAAAGAAAATAGAAGCGTGTGCATGAAACGACTTCGTTCACATGACAATGGGATGGAAACAATGCTCAGCGGCCGGGTACGATGCCTATGCTGACGCCACCGCAAATCTTAAGAATCGCCGAGAAATACCCGCTTACGGTCGATCCTGCCGAGCCGGCATGGCCCGTCGTGGCGTCGGGGGCCTAGATTTCATGGCAAACACCGCATCGATCTATTCATTGGCGACCGAGGAACGCAGCCGAACGGAAGCGGCGGCCTGGTCGCAGTTCGCCAATGCCAGGGACCGGAAGGATTTCCATGCCGCGTGGCTGGCGATCCTTTGCACGCAGATCGAACGGGTCACCGGCGGCGTCGTGCTGGAAGGCCCGGACGAGGACGGCGCCTATGTGCCGGTGGCGATGTGGCCGGACCCGTCGCACGATCTGACCCATCTGGGCGCCGTGGCCCAACGAGCGCTGATGGAGCGGCGAGCCGTCGTCGCCGGCGCCGACGGCGTCTCTTCGCCGACGCGGGACCAGCCGGCGCATATCAGCTATCCGGTGGAAGTCGCCGGTGTTCTTCACGGCGCCGTGGCGCTCGATCTGCCGCCGAGTTCGGATGCGGCGTTGCAGCGCTCGTTGCGGCTGCTGCACTGGGCCAGCGCGTGGCTGGTGGATCGAATTCGCCAGCAGGCGATCCAGGAGCAGGCGCAAAGTCTCACCCATCACTCGCTGACCCTCGAACTGCTGGCGACGGCGATGCAGGAGCGTGGGTTGTCCCAGGCGGCATTGGCGTTGGCCAACGACATGGCCGGCCAGTTGCGTTGCGATCGTGTCAGCGTCGGGTTCGAAAGGTCGGGCAACGTCAAGATCGAGGCGATCTCCAACACCGCCGTTTTCGACGAGAAAATGACCCTGGTGCGGCTGATTCGCGATGCGATGGAAGAAGCGCTCGATCTGGGTGCGACGATGGTCTGGCCGGCTCGTGCCGGGACCGAACATGGGATGATCGCGCACACCGAACTCGCTGCTGATTCGAAAAATGTCGCGGTCTGTTCGGTTCCTTTGCTGGAGGACGGGCTGCCGATCGGCGTGATGACGCTGGAACGCAGTCACGGCGAAGTGTTCGACGACGCAACGGTCGAACTGTGTGAGGCGGCGGCGACACTGCTGGGCCCGGTGCTGGCGCTGAAGCGGGAGAACGATCGCGGTGCGCTGGTCCGGTTGCGGGAGTCAGTGCTGCAAAAAGCCCGGCTTGTGGTAGGGCCGCGGCATCCCGGTGCCAAGCTGGTGGCGCTGGCCGTACTGGGCCTGATCGGATTTCTGAGCCTGGCAACAGGAACTTACCGCGTCGCGGCGAAAACCGTGGTGGAGGGCGCGGTGCAGCGCGCCGAGGTCGCGCCGTTCGACGGGCATATCGCGCAGGCGTTCGTGCGCGCCGGCGATGTGGTACAGGCCGGGCAGGTGCTGTGCCGGCTGGATGACCGCGAACTGAAGCTGGAATATGCCCGGTTAGCCTCGGAGCGCGAACAGGAGGAGCGTAGAAGCCGGCAGGTACTGGCGGGCGGGGACCGCGGCGAGATGATGGTGGCCGCGGCCGAAGTGGCGCAGACGGACGCCAAACTGGCGCTGATCACCGACAAGCTGCAACACGCGACGCTGACCGCGCCGTTCGATGGTGTGGTCGTTTCGGGTGACCTGAACCAATTTCTCGGCACGCCGGTCGAACAGGGGAAGTTGCTGTTCCAGATCGCGCCGCTGAACGCGTATCGGGTGATCCTGCAAGTGGACGAGCGGGATATTTCCAACCTGACGCTGGGGCAGACGGGGAAACTGACACTATCGGGGTTGCCCGGTCAGACTCTGGACTTTGCCGTGCAGCAGATCACGCCGGTGGCGAACCAGCAGGAAGGACGCAATTTCTTCCGTGTGGAGGCTCGTCTTCTGGCGGCGCCCGACCGGATTCGGCCGGGGATGGAAGGGGTCGGCAAGGTTGCCGTCGGCGAAAGGAAGTTGATCTGGATCTGGACCCATTCGCTGGTGGACTGGTTCCGGTTCTGGATTTGGAAGGAACTGCCATGACCGGAGCAGAAACGTCCATCAGGGGCGCATAAACCATGTCAGGGCCATTGCTGAGCACACTTTGGTACCGGGTCGCCGATCTGAAGCCGAAACTACGGTCCCACGCGAAGCTGCACCGGCATCAGTACCGGGGTGAGATCTGGCATCTGATGCGGGATCCAGCCTCGGGCCGGGTCAGCCGTTTCAATCCGGAGTCGCGGTCCATCATCGCGCTGATGGACGGGCAGCATACGGTCGCCGAAATCTGGCAGATCGCCAACCGGCAGTTGGGTGAGAACGCACCGACGCAGGACGAAGTCATCGAGCTGCTCGGACAACTGCACACATCGGATCTGCTACAGAGTGACGTTGCGCCCGACGTGGCGGAATTGTTCACCCGCGGGGCGCAGAATCAGCGGGCTCGGTACAAGCGGTCGTTCGGCAATCCGATGGCCGTGCGAATCCCGCTGTGGGATCCGGATGCGTTCCTGAACCGGTTTCCCGGCCTGATCGGTTTTATCTGGAGCCGGTGGGGCGCGGCATTGTGGTGCGCCGTGGTGTTGCCGGCGGCGATCCTGATCCTGCCGCACTGGCCGGAACTGACCAACAACTTCAGCGACCGCGTGCTGGCACTGGACAACCTGCTGGTGCTGTATCTGATTTTCCCACTGCTGAAACTGTTCCACGAACTGGGACATGCAACGGCAACGAAGGCACGGGGCGGGGAAGTGCATGACCTCGGGCTGGTGCTGCTGGCGCTGCTGCCGGTACCCTATGTCGAGGCGTCGGCCGCAACGACGTTCCGATCCAAATATCTGCGCGCGCTGGTTGGCGCGGGTGGCGTAACGTTCGAATTGTTCCTGGCCGCAATCGCGT
>DATAZJ010000157.1:0-3535 GCA_036272115.1 Rhodopila sp.
ATGTGCCGCAGATCGTTCAGCCGCCCCGGATTCCGAGGCTTCCCGTCCTGCACCCACTTTTCCCGGCTCTGCCCGCCCTTCCAGGCGCGCGTGGTGAAGCCCAACACCTCCACCTTCACCGCGCAGCGTTCCAGCGTGCGCGCCAGGATATCGCCGCACATCGCCGCCACCGTGATCGGACGCCCGCGCATCGAACCGGAGTTGTCGATCAGCAGACTGACCACCGTATCCCTGAACTCGGTATCCAACTCACGCTTGAACGACAACGCCAGCAGCGGATTGGTCACCACGCGCGCCAGCCGCCCCGCATCCAGCATGCCCTCGTCCAGGTCGAATTCCCAGGACCGCGTCTGCTGCGCCAGCAACCGCCGCTGCAACCGGTTCGCCAGCTTGGAGATCACCCCCTGCAGATGCTGCAACTGCTGATCCAACTGCTGCCGCAGCCGCGACAGTTCGTCCGCGTCGCACAGATCCTCGGCGTCGACCTCTTCGTCGAACTGCCGCGTATAAGCGCGATAAACCGCATCACTGTCCGGATTGGGCCGTTCCCGCCGAGGCTGCGGACCGCCAGGGCGATCGTCGCCCTCGGCCACCGCCGCTTCCTCCTCGGACTCCGACCCATCGTCGTCGGCCGCCTCGCCCTCCATCTCCTCCGGCTGGGCGCCCAGCATCGAATCCTGTTCAGATTCCGACTGGCCTTCCCCATCCTGGGAGTTGTCCTGCGACCCGGACTGCTCGCCGCCGTCCTCGCCATCCTCGGAATTGTCGTCCGGTTCGGCATCGACCTCGGCTTCCGCCAGATCCAGCGCCGCCAGCAACTTCCGCGACGCTCGGGCGAACGCATTCTGGTCGTCCTGCGCCGTCATCATCTCCGACAGCGCCTGATCGGCGGACTCGCCCAGCGTATCACGCCACAGGTTCAGCACGCGCTGTGCGGACTCAGGTCCAGCCGTGCCGGACAGCCGTTCCCGCGTCAGCAGCGCCAGCGCCTTGTCGATCGGCAACTGGTCCTTGCGGGTCATGCGGTCGTAGCCTTCGGATTCGCATTCCTCGGCCAGCTTGGCGGACAGGTTGCCGCGCACGCCGTCCATGAAGCGAGACCCGACGATCTCGACCCGCACCTGTTCCAGCGCGTCGTAGGCGTCTTTCGCCTCACGCCGCGTCGGCATGCGCTGGGCATGCAGGCTGTCGTCGTGATGGCGCAGACGCAGGGCGATGGCGTCCGACTGGCCGCGCAGCTTCGCCATCTCGGCCGCCGGCAGCGCGCGTGTCGGCAACGGCAAACGGGCACGCTTCCCCGAAACGCCGGACGGGCCAGGCTGAAACGCCACCTGCACATCCGGCTGTTCGGCGATCGCCCGCAGCACGCCCGCGGTGGCGCGCTTGAAGTCCTCAGCGCGTGCGTTGTCTTTCGAGGTCGCGCTCATGACAAATCCCGTTCCAGGACAGACCCCACTTATGCGAATTTCCGCGTCGTGAAGCCGCCGGTGGGAATGTCTTCATTGAAGCAGCGCTGATAGTACTCCGCCACGGTGGACCGTTCCGCCTCATCGCACTTGTTCATGAACGTCACCCGGAACGCGAACCCGATGTCGTTGAAGATGCGGGCATTCTCGGCCCAGGTAATCACCGTCCGAGGCGACATCACAGTCGAGATATCCCCGTTGATGAACCCCGCTCGGGTCAGGTCGGCCAGCGCCACCATGCTTTCGATGCGCTTCTTCGCGGCGGCATCCTTGGACCCGTCGATGCCGATTTTCGCCAGCACGATGGCGGTTTCCGTGGCATGCGGCAGGTAGTTCAGGGTCGCCACGATGTTCCAGCGATCCATCTGGCCCTGGTTGATCTGCTGGGTGCCATGATACAGCCCGGTCGTGTCGCCCAGTCCCACCGTATTGGCGGTGGAGAACAGCCGGAACGACGGATGCGGCCGGATCACCCGGTTCTGGTCCAGCAGGGTCAGCTTGCCCTCGACTTCCAGCACGCGCTGGATCACGAACATCACGTCCGGCCGTCCGGCGTCATACTCGTCGAACACCAGCGCGCAGGCATGCTGCAGCGCCCAGGGCAGGATGCCCTCGCGGAATTCGGTGATCTGCTTGCCATCCTTCAGGACGATCGCGTCCTTGCCGATCAGGTCGATGCGGCTGATGTGGCTGTCCAGGTTGACGCGGATGCAGGGCCAGTTGAGCCGGGCCGCCACCTGCTCGATATGCGTCGATTTCCCGGTGCCGTGATAACCCTGGATCATCACGCGGCGGTTGTAGGCGAACCCGGCCAGGATCGCCAACGTGGTTTCCCGGTCGAATTTGTAGGCCGTATCGAGATCGGGGACATGTTCGGTACGCACCGAAAACGCCGGCACGTCCATGTCAATATCGAGGTCGAAGGCCTGCCGAGCCGACACCTTGGTATCGGGCAGATTGATCTCGGAGGTCGGGCGGGGCGGGGAGATATCGACAGCCGTGTTCATAGTCCAGCGTTTCCTGTTGCAATTCCTGGAAAGTCTAGCGTTGACGGCGCGCGGCGCAAGGGCAGCAGGCCGGACATGGATGATTTGGTTATCCCGTTGCGGCGACCCGGCTCTCGTTGCCCAGCTTCGAACGGACCGCCGCATAGGCAAGATTGATGGTCTTCAGCCGTTCCTCGGCGTCGCGGCTGCCGCCGTTGGCGTCCGGATGGTGCCGTTTCGCCAGTTCCTTATAGCGGCTTTTCACCGCGTCCAGAGTCGTCGGCCAGGGCAGGCCCAGCGTCGCCAGCGGCTCCCGCAGTTCGGCCGGCGCCCGATGCGGATCGGGCCGGGCCTGCGTCTTCATGCGCGCGGCCGCCAGAATGTGCAGCGGGTCCTTCAGCACGTCTTCGTCCCACGCCGTGTAACCCAGGCTGCCGATCGGCCAGGTCGGGCGTTGCCACGACGTATCGGCGCGCAACTGCGCCTCGACCTCGGCGGGTGACATGCCTTTGTAGAAATCCCAGCCGGCATTGTAGGCGCGCACATGCTCCAGGCAGAACCAGTGGTACTCGTTCAGATGGGTCCGGGACTTCGGCGCACGGTATTCACCCGCCTCCTGACAGCCGGGCATGTCGCACGGCCGGCCCGGAGGCGCGGCCGGGTCGGGTGCGTAGGCCCGGGGGCGCCCAGGGGCATGACCAGGGGCATGACCTGGGGCGTGTGGGGGGCGTCGCATCATGACGGCCTTTATGTGCGGTGCGGGAGGGGCTTGGCAATGGCGGATGCGGCCTTGTGTCCGGTATTCAGCCGTCAAGCCGGTCAAAAAGTTTCCCAAATGTGGTGACGGGCTGCGTGATCCCCAGCGTCCTCGACGCATGCCAGACCAGAACCTGATTGCTGGTGATCACCGGCATGCCAAGCGATGTCTCCAACTCCGCGATTAGCCCCGCCGATCGGATCGCGGTGCAACTGATGAAACACGCATCGGCCGCCACGCCCACGGCCGCGTCCCGCACCTGAGCCGCGATCACCGCCGGCTCGATCCGAGCCATCTCGGTATTCGTATCGACCCCAAGACAACTG
>DATAZJ010000158.1:0-1935 GCA_036272115.1 Rhodopila sp.
TCGGGATAGACCCGCATCGCCAGCCCCTCGCCGCCATGCCCGGCGCCGTTCAGGTCGCTATGCCCGATGATCTCCATATTGCTGGACGATTGCACCGCCGGAATGGGATCGCCCCACGCCGTCCCTGCCCCGAACGCCAGCGCCAGTCCCAACAGCCATGCTTTCCGCATATTCGCTTCTTCCCGCTACCGTCTTTTCGCCAGCAAGCCCGAGGCCGGCACCGAACGCAAGCCCCAGGGGACGCAAGCCCGAAGGGACGCAAGCCCCACCAATGCAAGCCCCACGAACGCCACCGCACGAACGCCACCACAGGCCGTTAACCGCTCGGTAAGGTTTCCCTGCTAACTCCCTGGCCGGCGTGGGACTCTGAGCATCTGCAATGAAAGGCCTCCTCGACAGCATCCGCAAGCTAGGCATGGTGCGTGTCGCCATGCTCGTTGGCGTCACGCTGGGCATCATCGGCGCCTTCGCCTGGCTGGAGATCCAAGGTCCCAGCCAAGGGCGCATGGCCGTCCTGGCATCCGATGTCGATCAGCAAACCGCACAGCAGATCACCGCGGAGCTGACCAGCCGGCAGATCCCCTACCGCCAGCAGGGCAGCCGGATTTTCGTCCCCGACAGCGATCTGGCAACCGCCCGGTCGCTGGTCAGCGTCAGCGGCCTCTCCGGCGACAGCACCACCGGATATGAGATCTTCGATCGCGGCAACGACCTCGCGGTCACCGATTTCGACCAGCAGGTGAAGCTGACCCGAGCGCTGGAGGGTGAGCTGGCCCGCACCATCGTATCGGTCCACGGCATCCTGCACGCCCGCGTGCATCTCGTCCTGCCGCAGCGCCAGCCGTTCTCGCACGACCGGCTGCACGCCCAGGCCAGCGTGATGCTGACCGTGCCGGGCCGGGAAATGCTGTCGCCCGAAGCCGTCCAGTCGGTCGTCGATCTCGTTGCCGCCGGCGTGCCGGGCCTGCGCCCGCAAGACGTCACGGTGGTGGATTCGAACCTGCACCTGCTGTCCCAGGCCGGCGACGGCAACGATGCCCGGTCCAAGACGATCATGGACGAAAGTATCCAGCACAAGACCGAAGCCCGTCTCTCCATGGCCGTCGAGATGATGCTGGAACAAACCCTCGGGCCCGGCCACGTCCACGCCGAGGCGTCGATCCGCATGAACTTCGACAAGGTGAAGGAAACGCAGGAGAAGTTCGACCCCGACGGATCGGTCGTGCGCAGCACGCAGAATGTGACCTCCAACAGCAAGACGACGGACAAGACCGGCGCTGTCTCGCTGCAGAACAACCTGCCGAACGCCGATGCCGGCGCCGCCGCCGCGCCTGGCACGCAGGAGGGCAAGCAGCAGGAAACGACGAACTATGAAATCAGCAAGACCGTGCGCGCCATCGTGCATGACCAGCCGCAAATCGAGCGGATTACCTTGGCGGTCATGGTCGATGGCACCGATGTGGCCGGCGCCGACGGCAAGCACACCTGGAAACCCCGCGATCAGGCGCAACTCGACCAGATTTCCCAACTGGTCAAAAGCGCCATCGGCTTCGATGCCAAGCGCGGTGACCAGCTGGATGTCGTCAGCATGCCGTTCGTGTCCACGCTTGACCAGGCGGAGGCCACGCCTGCCTCCCGTCCAGCCAGGGCGAACGGCGATCTGGTGACATTCCTGCAGATGATCGCCTTCGGCGTGGTCGGGTTTGGAATCATCATCCTGACCGCACGATCGATCGTCACCGCACTGAACAAGCCGGCGGTCGGTCTCACCATCGCCGGGCCGGCCGCCGGCGGCCTGGCAGGGGAAATCACCGACGCCGCAACCTCCGCGGGCACCTCGCTCCAGCCCTCTCCGCTCGGCATCGGCCACACCGCGACCGGCAACGCACTGGCCACCGCCGAGGACGACGACATCGTGACGATGAGCAATATCCA
>DATAZJ010000159.1:0-5454 GCA_036272115.1 Rhodopila sp.
TACCAATCGCCCTTGATGTTGACCCATCGGCAGCACCGAGCAACCGTCATGGCGAGCGCAGGCTCGCCATCCATGCCTTTGTTTCCGCTCGTAAAAGGCGTGGATACCGGCATGCGCCGGCATGACGGACGGGGTCAACCGAAGAGTTTGCATCAATGCCGGTTGGTATAAGCACTTGCCCGCAGCAACCGAGCATTGGAGGGACGACGAGATGAGCCAATCCGCACCTGACGGGGAACACCTCATATGAGGCGTGGATAGCACGCCTCCGCCTGCCATGACGGTTGCGCAACGGCGCCGGGCAAAACTTGTTCCCTGGACCGTCAGCGGCTGCATTTGCGCATGTCTCCAGTTTTTACGTCAGTTTTGCCGGCGCAAATTGGCGACGTCGGTCGGCGTGACGTGCGAGGGCGTGCTGCCGAAGCGCGCCGTCACGTAGTTGGCGACCGCGGCGATCTCGGCGTCGGAATAGGCGTAGCCGAAGCCGGGCATATACGGATGCGGGGTGTCCGGCTTGCCGCCACCGCCAAGAATCATCTGCACGACATTGGCGGCACTCGGGTCGTTGACCGCCCGCACGCCGGTGAGCTGGGCGTCCTCCCGGACCGTTCCGGCTCCAGTCCAGGCGTGGCAGCTTAGGCAGTTGCCCTCGAACATGCGCTGGCCGACTGGATTCTCGATTCCCGCAACGCGCGGTGTCGCGGGGGCCGGACCCGCGAGCTTCGGCAGATCGCCGGCAGAAGCAGGCACCGTGCGCAGATAGGTTACGATCGCGGCGATGTCGGATTTGGTCAGCCTCGACAGGCTGAGCGCGACGGCCTCCCGCATCGGGCCGGAGGCGACGCCGTGTCCCTTGGCATGGCCGGTCGAGAGGTACGCGGTGAGTTCCTCCACCGACCAGTCGCCGATGCCGCTGACCGTGTCGGCGCTGATGTTGTAGGCGTTCCAGCCCTCGGCGACGCCGCCGGCGAATTTGCGGCGCCGGTCGAGCGCTTGCATCAGGTTGCGCGGCGTGTGGCATTCGCCGCAATGACCCGCCGCCTCCACGAGATAGGCGCCGCGGTTCCATGCGGCGCTTTGCCCCTCCACCGGGCGGAAGCGATGGTTCGGGTCGAACAGAACCGCCCAGATCGTCATCAACCAGCGCTGGTCATAGGGGAAGGCGAAGGTGTTGGGCTTGTTCGCCTGTTTCACCGGCTTCAGCGCGAAAAGGTAGGCTTTGATCGCCAGCACGTCGTCGTCGGTCAGAAGCGTGTAGGAGGGGTACGGAAAGGCGGGATAGTAGCGTGACCCGTCCGGCGCCACACCGCGATGTACCGCGTTGAGGAAGTCGGCGTCGGTCCATTTGCCGATGCCGGTTTGCGGATCGGGCGTCAGGTTTGGTGTGTAGATCGTGCCGAACGGCAGCACGAATGCGCGCCCGCCGGCGAAGGGCACGCCGCCCTTGGCGGTATGGCAGGCCTCGCAGTCGGCCATGCGGACGATGTAGGCGCCTCTCGCGGCGGCATCGGCTTTAGCGAGTTCGACCGGAGCGCCGGTGGGCGAAGGGCCCTTGTAAGCCGCGAGCGTGACGGGCGTACCCGTGGCGAACGCATAGGGACCCGGCTGGAACACCATCCAGCCGGCCACACCGGCGGCCACCGCCCCCGCGACGATTACGATCCCGGCAAGCGTGAGCACGATTGACTTGATGCGCATGGTTCAGGCCACCTTCGCGATCAGTGCCGGGTCGATCGGCATGCGCGTCAGTTGGACGCCGGTTGCCGCGAAGACGGCGTTGGCGACCGCGGGTTGCACGATCACGGTGCCCGGTTCGCCGATGCCGCCCGCGTTCTCGGTGCTCTGCGCGATATGCACCTCGATCGGCGGCGTCTCGTCGATACGCAGGATGCGGTAGTCGTTGAAGTTGCCCTGCTCGACCCGCCCGCCGGCGAAGGTGATCTTGCCGTGCAGCACGGCGGAAAGCCCGAAGACGACGCCACCTTGTATCTGCGCCAGCAGAATATCGGGATTGATGACCTTGCCCACGTCCGCGGCAACCACGACGCGGGTGACGCGGACGTCGCCCGCGTCGCTCACCGCGACGTCGGCGATCGCGGCGAGGTAGCTGCCGAAGGCGTTCATCAGCGCGAAACCGCGTCCTCGGCGGGGGCCGAAGGGGGAGGCCGGAGCCGGCGTCCCCCAGCCGGCCTTTTCGGCGGCGAGGTTCAGCACGCCAAGGGCTCGGGGGTCCTTGTCCAGCATGCCGCGCCGGAACGCCAGGGGATCGACACTGGTCTTGCGGGCAACCAGGTCCATGAAGGACTCGATGGAAAAGATGCTGCTGTTCGGGCCGACACCGCGCCAGAAGGCGGGGGGAATGACGCTCTCGTTGCGGATATATTCGACCAGCATGTCGCCGACCGCATAGGGAATCTTGGCTGCTCCATCGACCGCATCGACGTCGATGCCATTCTTGAAGGCCGGCGGCAGCCAACGTGCCATGATCGAGGCGCCGGTGACGCGGTGGTGCCAGGCGGTGATCCTGCCGTTCTCCACCCGAACCTTGAGCCGGTCGTGGTAGAGCGGGCGATAGAGTTCCTGGCGGATGTCCTCCTCACGCGACCACACGATTTTCACCGGCCCCTCGACATGGGCCGCGATGCGGGCCGCGATGACGATGCCGTCGACTTCCAGCCGGCGGCCGAAGGCGCCGCCGAGCAGGTGGTTGTTGATCGTCACTTTCGCGGGGTCGATGCCGAGGGCTTTGGCGGCACCGGCCTGGGCGAAGCCAGGCACCTGTGTGCCGACCCAGATCTCGCATGCGCCGTCATGCACGTGGACGGTGCAGTTCGTCATCTCCATCGGCGCATGGGCGAGGAACGGCAGTTCGTAGGTCGCCTCGAACAGCGTGCCGTCCTTCAGCCTGGCGGGCGCGTCGCCCTGCTTCGTGACGACGACGCCGGCGCCCTCGGACGCTTTTTCAATGTCCGCCCAGAGTTGCGCCTGATGCAGGTCCGCATTGGTGCCGGGCGACCATTCGACCGCGAGCGAGGCCAGACCCTGCATCGCCGCCCAGGTGTTGTCGCCAACCACCGCGACGAGGTCGTCGAGCACCACGACCTGCCGCACGCCGGGGACGCCGAGGGCCTTCGACTGGTCGACCGGACCGACCTTGCCGCCCAACACAGGCGAGACCATCAGCGTGGCGAACTTCATGTTCGGCCGCACCACGTCGATGCCGTAGATCGTCTTGCCGATCGCCTTGTCCGGCGTGTCGATGCGGTGCACCGGCTTGCCGATCAGCCGAAACCGCGAGGGGTCCTTCAGCTTGACGCCGGCGGGCGGTTGCAAGCCCGCGGCGTGATTGGCGACCTGGCCGTACCGGAGCGACCGTCCGCTTGCGGGATCGGTGATAACGCCGTCCGCGGTGGTAAGGCCGGCGGCATCGACCCCCCATTCGGCCGACGCCGCCTGGAGCAGCATCGCTCGGGCTGTCGCGCCCGCCTTTCGCAGCGGCATGGTCCAGGCCATGGTCGTTGTCGAGCCGCCCGTCGCCTGGACGACGAAAATCGGACTGCCGTAGTCGGCTTGGTCGGGCGGTGCATGCGCGGCAACCACCTTGTCGAGGCCGACGTCGAGTTCCTCGGCGAGGCATTGGGCCTGCGAGGTGTAGACACCCTGCCCCATCTCCACCGCCGGCAGGGTAAAGGTCACCGTGTCGTCGGGGGCCACGTGGACGAAGGCGTTGAAGCGTGTCCCAGTGGGCACCGGCTCGTCTGCTCGGGCGCGTGCCACCGGCAGCGCGATACCGATCAGGAGGCCGCCGGCAAAGGCGGTGCCGCCACGCAGCAAGGCGCGGCGCGAAACGGCGGCGAGGGCCGGATCAGGTGCGTGCGGCATGTTTGATCCCCTCGCGGATGCGCACATAGGTACCGCAGCGACAGAGATTGCCGGCCATCGCAGCGTCGATCGCGGCATCGTCGGGATGTGGGTTGGCGGCGAGCAGGGCGGCCGCGGACATGATCTGCCCGGGCTGGCAGTAGCCGCACTGGATCACCTCAAGTTCCAGCCACGCTTTCTGGATCTTCGCGCCGGTCGGGGTTTCCCCGATGCCCTCGATTGTGGTGATCGCGCGGCCACCGACCGCGCCGACGGGCAGTTGGCAGGAGCGCACGGCGATGCCGTCGAGGTGTACCGTGCATGCCCCGCACTGGGCGATGCCGCAGCCGAACTTGGTGCCGGTCATGCCGAACACGTCACGCAGCACCCACAGCAGCGGCATCTGGTCCGGGACATCGGTGCCGCGGCTGGTGCCGTTGATTTTCAGATCCATCGCCCCTTCCTCCTCATACGTGGCCGTTACGTCATCCCTGAGACCGTTCGAACGATCAGCGCAGTGCCCGAGCGATGAGACGCCGACTCCGGCTGTTGGGGAAGAGTGGCGGTGGGTCGGATACTCTCGACGGTCGGACGGAGTGCTTTGTCGACTTCCGCGGCGGCTTGTTCAAAGCTTGTCTAAACGTGCCTCCGCCGCCTTGAAACCGATAGCCGCGCATCATGTTCGCGACCGGTCGCTTCGATGTCAATCGACTGATAGTCCATTGCCGCTGCCGGCTTCGCCTCGGTCAACACAGAAAGCGGACTGCCGAGGAGGCTCTCACCGGATGGCTCTTCCCGATGGCCCAGCCGCAGGGTGGACGGCACCGCAGGAGGACGACGATGAGCGGGCACCCACTGTTGTCACACGCAGTGCGCGATGAATGGGGAAGACCGGCCATGAGCTACATGGCTGGCCACACTGGCGTCCCCGCTGTCGCACGCAACACCTCAAAGAAACCAGGCTGATGAGTGCGACTGAAGCGATGCGGACGGACGCCGCTGAGCGGGACTGCCCTGAAGATTGGGGGTCAAGCAGCCATCATTACCAGGCTGCTCCGGCAACGGACCGAGTTGGGGGATCGAACAACCAGGGCTTGTTGCGCCGGCTTAGCTCTCGCTCCGGCCGATATCACTGCTGCTTGGCCACGGGCCCGTCGACATAAGGTGGGGCGGCATGGCTCAGGCTCTGAGCGGGCTGCTTTTGAGCCGATGTCTTATTGTCCGGCGTCGCGCTGCCATCGATGTGCTGCTTCCGCCAGGCTGCCGCTGAAGCGTCCGTGGCCCTGGGGTTGTCCGGCGAATCGCCGCCATCGATGTGCTGCTTCCGCCAAGCCGCCGCTGAAGCGTCCGTGGCCCTGGGGTTATCCGGCGAATCGCCGCCATCAATGTGCTGCTTCCGCCAAGCTGCCGCTGAAGCGTCCGTGGCCCTGGGGTTGTCCGGCGAATCGCCGCCATCGATGTGCTGCTTCGGCCAAGCCGCCGCTGTCGCATCCGTGGCCTTCGGGTTGTCCGGCATGCGCGCGCCGTCGGTACTTTGTTTCTGCGCCGTTGTCGTGCCGTTCGGCGTTGTTTGGGCAACGGCAGGGACCGCCA
>DATAZJ010000160.1:0-7466 GCA_036272115.1 Rhodopila sp.
TTGCTTGGATGATGCTTTCGCATTGTTGCGCCTACAGGTCGAATGGGGTGCGGACGAGGCGATAGACCTCGACCCCATCGACCGGTTGCGGCCGGTCGAGTCTGCGCCGGTTGCTTTGCCGCGGCCCACGCCGGTGGTGAGAGACGTATCCCGGATTGAGCCGCCGAAAGGGACGCCGGCGGAACGGGCCGTCGGTCTGGCGGGGCAGGCGGCGACGTTGGACGACCTGCGGGCCAGCCTCGCGGCTTTCGATGGATGTGCCTTGCGGGATACCGCCAGCAACCTCGTGTTCGCCGAAGGTGATCCTGCCAGCAGCACGCTGATCGTCGGCGAGCCGCCGGGACGGGAGGAGGATCGCGGCGGTCATCCGTTCGCCGGGGCGGAGGGGCAGTTGCTCGACCAGATGCTGGCCAGCATTGGGCTGACGCGGTCGGAACTGATGCTGACGCCGGTGCTGCCGTGGCGTCCGCCGGGTGGCCGGCCGGCTTCGGTGGCGGAAATCGCCATCTGCCAGCCGTTCCTGCACCGGCTGATCGTGCTGCTGAAACCATACCGGATCGTGGTGTTTGGCGGCACCGCCGCGAGGGTTTTGCTGCCCCAGGCGACCAATCGACGGCGGAATCCGCGGTCTTGGGTTGAATCCAGCATACCAGGGTTGCACCAGACGCTGCCCGTTCTGGCCCTTCCCGGCCTGACGGAAATGCTGAAAACCCCGCTGCTGAGGCGGGATGCGTGGGCGGGCCTGCGCATGCTGCGGCGCACTCTGGACGGTCATCCAACGTAAACGTGAAGGCGGCTTGCGGGCGGATAATTCGCGTATTTTCTTACTTTGTCCCAAATATCGATGATTGTCTCATCGTCGATGGTTGCGTCTCGCGGGCGGAGCGGGTAGCGAGACGGCATGCGAGGGATCGGTCACACGCTCTCCCGCCTTCCCACGGCTCGGGCCTTGCTTGCCGGAGCCGCGATTCTTGCGGGGGCGCTTACCTCCGCCGCGTATGGACAGACGTCCGGATCGAGGGATGGCAATGGGACACAAACTGCGGATAGCGCGCGCACCGATGAGGTCGCGATGGCGGTTCCGCGCATCCCGCATGACGGGGCGCCCGGGGTGGCGTTCCCGCAACCGTTGCGCCCTAGTGATGTTACGCTGATGCGACGCATTTTTGCGTTCCAGGATCGCGGCGATATTCCGGATGCGATCAAGGTTTCTGCCGATCTGGATGACAAGCTGCTGATAGGCGACGCGCTCGCCGATCGATATCTTGGCCGCTATCATCGGTCGACGGCCGGCGAACTGTCGGACTGGCTGGCGCAATACGGCGATCAGCCGGATGCACCGGCGATCCATGCGTTGCTGCTGACGCGGCTGCCCAAAGGGGCCACGGCGCCGCCCGCGCCGGAAACCGTTTCACTGGCTCATCCTTCTGAATCCGAACCGGTGCCGGAAGATATTGATCCGCCCCGCAACGATCTCGTGCGGAATCCGGTTCTGGATCGAACCGTTCTGAGTCGTGCCGCAAACGGTAATACAGCGTCGGCGTTGCGGCTGATCGGCGCGACGCGGGGAATATCCCGAGCGTACGGTGCCCAGCTTCGGGCCGAGGTTGCGCGGGTGTTGTTTACTCGTAATGAAGATGATGAAGCGCTGCGCGTCGCCCGTATGGCGTTGAGCGATACGCCGAGTGCGGACCAGCCCGCGTTGGGATTCTATGTCGGCGGGCTTGCGGCGTGGCGTCTCGGCCGCATCGGTGTCGCGGGCTCGCTGTTCGCGGATGGCGCGGAAGCGATCAGCACGTCGCCGCGGCTGCACGCGGCCACGGCGTTCTGGGCGTCGCGGGCGAGCCGCGTGATGCTTGACGCGCGCGGCACGGCCAGGTGGCTGCATGTGGCGGCGCAGGAGCGGCTGACCCTGCATGGTCTGCTGGCGCGCCGCATTCTGCGGATGGATACCGGTATCGTGCCAAGTGGCGAGCTGATCACCCAGGCGGATGTCGATGCCGTTGCCGCGACGCCGCATGGCTGGCGCGCGTTTGCCCTGCTGCAGGTGGGCCAGACGGATCGGGCCGAAGCGGAATTGCGGATGCTGTGGGCGCGGACCGACAGCAACCCGGTGTTCGCGCGATCGCTGATGATGGTCGCCTCGGCAGCCGGATTGACGGATTGTGCCGCCGAGATGGCGACTGCGCTGCAATCGCTGGATGGGCTCAGCCATGACGAGCTGCGCTTTCCGATGCCGCGGCTGCGGCCGGCCGGCGGGTTCAGCATCGACCCGCCGCTGGTGTATGCACTGACCCGTCTGGAATCCAATTTCGATAGTTCGGCCACGTCACCGGTGGGCGCGCGGGGGCTGATGCAGATCATGCCGGCGACGGCACGCTATATCTCCGGCGATCTGGTCCAAGCGCCCGGCCGGCTGGATGAACCCGCGGTCAACCTGGCGATCGGGCAGCGTTATGTCGCCTATCTGGCGCGGCAGGACGGCATCGATGACGACCTGCTGCGGGTGCTCGCCAGCTATAATTCCGGGCCGGGCAATTTCGCCCGCTGGGGTGCGGACATCCATGATCACGATGATCCGCTGCTGTTCCTGGAGGCGATTCCGGTCACCGAGACGCGCAACTTCGTGCGGCATGTGCTGGTGTATTCGTGGCTCTATGCGGCGCGGATGCACCTGCCGTCCAGCAGCCTGGATGCGCTGTCGTCCGGCGAATTCCCCCGCTTCACGCCCCATGCGCCAAGGCGCAGAATAGCGTCTGCCGCCGAAGGGACGTAGCCCTGCGGCGCGATCATCCGCCGGAGGACAAGCCATGGCCCGTATCGACGAAAGCCGCCCGTTCATCGCGGTCAACATCGCCGTGCTGACGGTGTCGGATACCCGCACCGAAGCGAACGACACCTCGGGCGACACGCTGGCCGAACGCATCGTCAAGGCGGGGCACCGGGTGGCCGTGCGGGCGATCGAGAAGGATGACACCGCGGCGATCGAGACGCTGCTGCGGCGGTGGATCGCCGATCCGCAGATCGACGTGGTGATCACCACCGGCGGCACCGGCATCACCGGCCGGGACGTGACGCCGGAGGCGTTCGAGCACGTGATGGAAAAGCGCATCGAGGGGTTCGGCGAGCTGTTCCGCATGCTGAGCTACCAGAAGATCGGCACCTCCACGATGCAGTCGCGGGCGATCGGCGGGGTAGCTGGGGGCACGTATCTGTTTGCGTTGCCGGGCAGCACCGGCGCGGTGAAGGATGGCTGGGACGATATCCTGCTGTCGCAGTTGGACAACCGCCACCGGCCCTGCAACCTGGTCGAGCTGATGCCGCGCTTGCAGGAGCATCTGGCCGTGGCGGCCGGATAGGCGTCACCGCCCCGCGACGCCCGGTATTCCATCCCGCTTCTGAATCGCTGTAGGTTGCGGCGCGATGCTGAACCGCCGGTTCCACCTGCCTGGGCTGTTCGCGGTGCTGCTGGCGCTGATGGCGCTGGTTGGCGCCGGGGCCAGCGTGCCGCGGATCGATCCGATCTCCGGCATCGCCGTGCTGTGCCATGGCGACGTGGATCCGGGCGCGCCGTCGAAAGCGCCCGATCACCCGATCAACTGTCCGGTGTGCCCGCTCTGCGCCGCGCTGCATGCGCCGGCGGCTCCGCTGGTGTCGGTGGCCGCGATGTTGGCGCCGCCGATGACCGTGGTGGTTCTGAAAACCGAGCGGCCGCGGCCGGCCGCGGGGCCACAGGCGGCGTACCGGCCGCCCAGCCAGCCTAGGGCGCCACCGACTTTCTCCTGAGCTCAGCTACCGGCCTGTCCGTTCGGGCCGAATTTTGCCTGCTTCAGGAGACACATCATGAAATCGTACACTCTGCTCACCGCGGTGTCGGCCGGTGCGATGGCGCTGGCCGGCCACGCGTATGCCCATGGCTTCGCCGGCGACCACATGTTCATCAGCACGCTGCTGATCGACGACCCCAACGTGGCCGATGAGGCCAGCCTGCCGACCTTCCAGTTCCTGCCGTCGCAGGCGGATGGCGGCGGAACGTCGAACAACTACAACCTGGGGTTCGAGTTCGATAAACGCATCACCGAGAATTTCGGCTTTGCCATCAACGATGGCTACTCGTGGCTGACCCAGCCGCACGGGAAGACGGCGAACGGCTGGGATAACATCGAGATCACGCTGAAATACAAGCCGTACGTGAACGACAAGCATGAGTTCATGTTTTCGGTCGGGGTGACGCGGGAACTTGCTCGGTCCGGTGCCAACGGGACGAACGGTGCGGCGATCGGCAATGACGACAGCGGTTCCACCAGCCCGACGATCTATTTCGGCAAGGGGTTTGGCGACCTGCCGATCGGTGTGCTGCGGCCGTTGGCGCTGACCGGGGAGCTGAGCTACACGATCGCCGACAAGGGTCTGAAGGTCGATTCCTTCGGCAATGCGCTGAACAACGGGACCTCGAACGGCTGGAGCGGCGGTTTGTCGCTGCAGTACAGCATCCGGTACCTTTCGTCGCAAGTGAAGGATTACGGGCTGCCGGACTTCGTCAACAAGCTGACGCCGGTGGTGGAGCTGTCGTGGTCGTCGCCGGCCAGCCAGCCTAATCAGGACCAGACGCAGTATTTGTGGGGTGTGGGGGTGAACTACACCGCGACAACCTATGCCGTGGGGGTGGAGGCGCTGATTCCCGGCAACAGCGCGACCGGCAGCCATCTTGGGGTGATCGCGCAGTTCCACCTTTATTTCGACGACCTGTTCCCGAACAGCCTGGGCAAACCGATCGTTGACTGGTTTTAAGATGGGCAAGCTCATTATCCTGGCCGCCGCCGCCTGCCTGATTGGCCACGCGGCGTTCGCCCATGCGTTCCTCGACCGAGCGTCGCCCGCGGTCGGGTCGGAGGTGTCGGGGTCACCGCCGGCGCTGAACCTGACCTACACCGAACCGGTGGAGCCTTTGTTCAGCACCGTGAAGGTGACCGACAGCAGCGGCGCACGGGTGGATGAGGGCAAGCCGACGCCGCTGAATGACGGGCGGGTGCTGTCGGTCAAGCTGAAGCCGTTGCCGCCGGGCGTCTACGCGGTGGAGTGGCATGTCACCTCGGTGGATACGCACAAGACCGAGGGGCATTTCACCTTCACGGTGAAGCCCTGAATGAACGGTATCGCCGCCATCATGGCCCTGGTCAGGGGTTTGCACATGGCGGCGATGCTGTCGCTGCTGGGGACGATCGGCTTCCTTCTATGGATGCTGCGGCCCGATCCGGCGGTGCCGGGGGTATTGTATCGCCGGCTGACCCGGTTGTGGTGGTTCAGCGGGGTGATCGCGTTGTTGGCGGGGGCGGCGTGGTTTGTGCTGCAATCCGCCGCCATCGCCGGTGCGGAGACTGTGCCGGACGCGGTTGCCGCGCTGCCGGTGGTGGCGCTGCACACGCGCTATGGCAACACGATGCTGGTTCGGCTGGGGTTGGTGGTGGCCGCGACCGTGCTTGCCATCCCGTCGGGCCGCTGGACCGTTGGGGCGCGATACCTGGCGGTTGGTCTCACCGCCATCGCGCTTGGCCTGCAAGGCATGATCGGCCATGCCGGCGCGACCGAGGGCGTGATCGGGGACGGGCTTGTGGTTTCCGAAACCCTTCACCTGCTTGCCGCCGGAACCTGGCTCGGGGCGCTGTTGCCGCTCTGGTTCGGGCTGCGGGTGCTGGGCCCTGAACAGGCATCGGCGGTCTGCGAGCGGTTCACGCCGATCGGGCTGGCCTGTGTCCTGATCCTGGCCGGCACCGGGTTCTGCCAGGGGCTGGAACTGATCGGCAGCATTCCGGCGTTGCTCGGCACGCCGTACGGTCAATTCGCGGTGCTGAAAATCACCTTGTTCGTGTTCGCCTTGATGTTGGCGGCGCTGAACCGGCTGTGGCTGACCGACCGGGTGGCCGCCGGTGTCGCGAATGCGCGGCGTCTGCTGGGGACGTCGATCTGCCTGGAGACGTGCCTCGGCCTGTCGATCGTGACCGCGGCGGCGTTCATGGCGTCGTCGCCGCCGGCTGAGCATATCACGCCGGTCTGGCCATTCCCGTGGCAGCTCAGCCTGGCGGCGGTGGATGAGGATCCGGATTTCCGCCGGCAGTTTATCGTCAGCCTGATCGTGATCGGCGTGGCGGCCGGGCTGATGGGCGCTGCCCTGCTGTGGCGGCGGCTGCGGTGGGAAGCGCTGGCCATCCTGCTGCTGACGCTGCTGGTGCGCGAGCCGTCGCTGTCGCTGCTGCTGATCCAGGCCTATCCGACCAGTTTCCAGAACTCGCCGACGGATTTTTCCGCGTCGTCGATCGCCCGTGGCCAGATGGTGTTCGCGGAGAACTGCGTCGCCTGCCACGGTCCCGGCGGTGAGGGCAACGGACCCGCCGCGTCCGGGCTGCGGATCAAGCCCGCCGACCTGACGCAGCCGCACATCTGGGGGCATTCCGATGGCGAGATGTTCTGGTGGGTGTCGCATGGGATCGAGGACCCGGAGGGTGGCCTGGCGATGCCGGGTTTTGCCGGGATTCTGTCATCCGATGATGTCTGGGCGGTGATCGATTACGTCAGGGCGCATAATGCCGCGCTGGCGATGCGGCAGCGGGCGGCGTTCGACGTCCCGCTGCGGGCGCCCAGCTTTCCGATCACCTGCGCCGGGCTGGCGGCGACCCGAACGGCCGACTTGCGCGGCCGAACCGTTCATGTGGTGACCGGCGTGGCGGCGGACGACGAAATCCCGCCTCAGGCCGGCATCGCGACGGTTACCTTGAACCTGCGGGATGGGTCTGTTCCGGCATCGGGGACGTGCGTCGCGGCGACCGCGGCGGCGTGGCCGGCCTATGCCGTGCTGACCGATCTGCCGGCGGACCAACTGGCCGGGGCCGAATTCCTGGTCGATGCCAACGGCTGGTTGCGGGCCATTCACCGCCCCGGTGCGACGGGCGGCTGGCAGGCCAGGGCAAGCCTGATCGCCGCCGTCCGTGACATCGATGCCAAGCCGATCCAACCACCCAGCGGAGGTTCGCATGAACACCACCACTAACCCGAAGTCGCCACCGAACCGCGTGCTGTACGCGACGATGGGCCTGCTGCTCGTGATATTGCTGATCGGTGCCGGCGGTTTCCTGTGGCTGAGCGGACAGAACGGCAACAATCCGGTCTCCATCGGCGGACCGTTCCGGCTGGAGGACGGCAACGGCAAGCCGGTGACCGATCGGGATTTCCGCGGCAAGTATATGCTGGTGTATTTCGGCTATACATTTTGTCCCGATGTCTGCCCGACCACGTTGAACGCCGTCGCCGATGCGATGGACAAGCTTGGCCCTGCCGCGGCCAAGGTGCAGCCGTTGTTCATCACGGTCGATCCGAAACGGGACACGCCTTCGGTGGTGAAGTTATATGCGGCGGCATTCGGATCGGATATCGAAGGGTTGACGGGATCGCCGGAGCAGATCGCCAAGGTT
>DATAZJ010000161.1:0-10404 GCA_036272115.1 Rhodopila sp.
AGCGGCCCGCCGTCCTCACGGAACTGCGCCGCCCGCAGCGCCCGCACGTCGGCGATCCGCTTCACCGCCCGGCTGCCCTGGTCGGCGGAAAATTCCTGGTCGCGATAGACCGTAAGGCCTTCCTTCAGGGAAAGCTGGAACCAGTCGCGACAGGTGACGCGATTGCCGGTCCAGTTGTGGAAATACTCATGCGCGATGACGGTTTCGATGCCCTCATAGTCGGTATCTGTCGCCGTTTCCGGCCTGGCCAGGACGTATTTCGTATTGAAAACGTTCAGCCCCTTGTTTTCCATCGCGCCCATGTTGAAATCCGACACGGCGGCGATGTTGAAGACATCGAGGTCGTATTCCAGGCCGAACACCTCCTCATCCCAGGTCATGGAGGATTTCAGCGACCGCATGGCGTGGGCGCAGCGGTCCTCATCACCGCGGCGGACGTATATGCCCAGGTCCACCGGGCGGCCGGACCGGGTGACGAATTTGTCCTTGACCGAAACGAGATCGCCGGCCACCAGCGCGAACAGATAGCAGGGCTTCGGGTGGGGATCGGTCCAGGTCACCGAACGGCGGCCGTCCGGAAGATCGGTGACCGGACCCGGATTGCCGTTGGACAGCATCACCGGGCAGGTGCTGACGATGGTCGTCGTGTAGCGCGACATCACGTCCGGCCGATCGGGGAAATAGGTGATCCGGCGGAAGCCCTGGGCCTCGCATTGGGTGAAGTAGTTGCCGCCGGAAATGTAGAGCCCGCTGAGTTCCGTATTCGTCTTGGGGGAAAGCCGCGTTTCGACTTCCAGCAGGCCGGCCACCGGCATACCGGGGATGGTCAGGCGATCCTCGGTAACGTGGTAATCGCCCGGCTGCAGCGCCGAACCGTTCAAGGTCAGGCGCACGAGGGTCAGGGATTCGCCGTCCAGATGCAATGGGGCATCGGCCGGCGCGGCCTGGTTACGCCGCAGCATCAGCCGAGCGACGACGGTTGTCGCGGTCTCCTCCAGATCGAAGTGGAGATCGACGGTATCCACAAGGAAGGCGGGCGGCGCGTAATCCGCCAGCCGGATTTCCCGGGGAACCGCGTCGGTGCTGATGGAATCGGCTGGCATGTCTTCTCCGGCGTCATGTCTCATTCGATACAGGGAACTTAACGGTTCCGGGACGCTTCGGCGAGAACCTCTTTCGCCAACGGCAACATGGCGTAATCCACCATCGCCCCCTGATAGCTGACGGCGCCGAGACCGGCCTTCTCCGCCGCCTCGAAGGCTTCCAGCAAGCCTTTGAAGTATGTGACTTCTTCCGCTGTCGGGCGGTAGACGGCGTTGGCGATGGCGACGTGGGACGGATGCATCACCGCGACACCGGAATAGCCGATATCGCGGGCGCGGCGGATCAAGTGCTCCACCGCCGCCAGATCGTCCTGGGCGGTGCCGAAAATGCCCGCGATCGGATACATCGCGCCGCCCGCTCGGCTGTCCAGCACCATTTTCGAGGCGAGGTAAAGCTGCTCCTCGCCGCCCGAGGTGGCGCGGAAGCCGAAGGCACGGGCGAAATCGCCGGATACCGGGCCGCTCAACGCGCCATGGATGCCGCGCACGCGGGCGCTGGCTTTCACCAGGTTGTAGGCGTCGTACATGCCCTGCGCCGTCTCCGGCAGCGGGACGATGCCCACGCTGCCATGGGTGACGCCGGCGCGACCCTCGGCGTAGCTGAGCAGATCGTGCAGGCGGCGGATCTCGTCGGGGCTGGCGACCTTCGGCAGCACGATGGCGGTCAGGCCGTCGGTGACGGCGGCTTCGACCTCGGCTTCCGTGCCGTCATACAGGGGCTGGATGCGCACGAAGGAGCCAACGCCGGCATCACGCAGTTCGTGGATCTCGCTTTTCAGGTGTCCCATCGCCTGCGGCTTGAACTGGGGCGGCACGGAGTCCTCGATATCCAGCACCACGGCGCCGGGGCTGACGCGGATCGCCTTGGCCACCCAGTCGCGGCGGTGGGCGGGGACGAACAGCGCGGATCGAATGGGCCACATGGGGCTTGTCTCCTTCGGTATCTCGAAAGGCAGTTTGCGGGGACGCACCGCGGGGTGCAATTGTGTCGGCGGAGGTTCCGTTTCATGCCCTATCCCACCCATCTGCTGCCGACAACCGTCGTCGGCAGCTATCCGCAGCCGGATTGGCTGGTGGATCGCGCGACCCTGCATCATCACGGCGTGCCGCGTGCCCATGCCCATGATATGTGGCGGGTGCCGCATGACCTGCTGGAGCAGGCGCAGGATGACGCGACGATCCTGGCGATCCGCGACATGGAGCGGGCCGGGATCGATATCGTCACCGACGGCGAGATCAGGCGCGAAAGCTACTCCAACCGCTTCGCGCTGGCGCTGGAGGGCATCGACGCCGATACGCCCGGCGAACTGCGGTCCAGCGGTGGGCGGGTGACCAAGGTGCCTCGCGTGGTCGGGCCGATCCGTCGGGTGGCCGGGGTGGAAACGCGCGATGCGGACTTCCTGCGTGCCAATGCGACGCGGGCGACGAAGATCACCTTGCCGGGGCCGTTCACCTTGTCGCGGCAGGTGCAGAACGATTTCTACAAGGATGAGGAGGAACTCGCGATGGACTATGCCGTCGCGGTGAATCAGGAATTGCGGGCGCTGAAGGCGACCGGGGTGGACGTGGTGCAGTTGGACGAGCCCTGGGTGCGGACCGCGCCGGAGCAGGCGATCCGGTATGGGATCAAGGCGATCAACCGAGCGCTGGAGGGGATCGAGGGGCCGACGGTGGTGCATCTGTGCTTCGGCTATGCCGCGGTGGTGTCGGAAAAGCCCAGCGGCTACGGCTTCCTGGCGGAACTCGGGGATACGATTGCTCAGCAGATTTCGATCGAGGCGGCGCAGCCTCGGTTGGATCTTGGGGTGCTGCGCGACCTGGCCGGGAAGACGATCATGCTGGGCGTGCTGGACCTTGGGGATGCGGCCGTGGAAACGGCGGAGACGGTGGCGGCGCGCATTCGCGACGGGTTGCGGTTCGTGGCGGCGGAGAAACTGGTGGCGGCACCCGATTGCGGGATGAAATATCTCCCGCGGGACGTCGCGTTCGGCAAGCTGCGGGCGATGGCGGAGGGGGCGGCGATCGTGCGACGGGAGTTGGCGGGGTAAGGCGTGTCCGGAAAGGGCCGGCTGCCGCGGCCGCCGTGGTGGTGTGATTCAAGGTACGTGTGTCAAACTTGGGCTGCTGGTCTGACCGGACTTCTTTGATGCGCAATCGGAGTGCGTATTTCTGGAATAGGGGGGCGTTTGGGCTACGGTGTGATTTTGACTCTTTGAAATCGAACCTTGCAAAGATTCGATTCAGTCCCTTGGGATATGTGAACCGCATAGCTTTACATTTGGGATGCGTGACAGGGTCCGCCCGTCAGACAATCACGAAGGGAAGCAGTCACACGACACACCATAAAGCCCGTTAGGCGGTGCCACACACAGAGTTCCGTGCCTCTGGGCGGCTGGCATATCGGCCCCTGTGCGCCTATTCTCCCCTCATGAACGACAACCCGACCCTCGCCCCGGCCGCATGGCGTGACGGGATCGCCGCCAGCCGCAAGCGGCGGATC
The DNA here is from genome assembly GCA_036272115.1 of Rhodopila sp. Classification (GTDB taxonomy): domain Bacteria; phylum Pseudomonadota; class Alphaproteobacteria; order Acetobacterales; family Acetobacteraceae; genus Rhodopila. The sequence continues at coordinate 3,604 of DATAZJ010000161.1, forward strand.
GCCGCCGCACGGTTGCAGGAGATCGAAGGCAACCCGCTCACCGCGGAGGACGTCGCCATGTTCGAGATGTTCGAGCGTGAAGGCTGGTCGCATGAGCGCCGCCGCGCCTACATCCTGTCCGGGGCTGCCGCGCCCCTGGCGTGAGTGAGGCCGACCCCTACACCTATCCGGGTTCGACCGTCCTGCGGAACAGGCTGGGCGTCACCGCCACGGCGCAACTCGACCGCATGGAGCGGCGGCTTGTCACCCAGCGGGCCGCCGAGGGCATCCCATCCGGCCGGTTCGGTTTGACCCATCTTCGCGCCATCCATCGGCACCTGTTCCAAGACGTTTACGATTGGGCCGGGGAGCTTCGTACCGTGGAAATCGCCAAGGACGGGCATCAATTCCAGTTCCGCCGCTTCATCGCCACCGGCATGCAGGACGTTCATCAGCGGCTTGTGCGGGCCGCCTTTTTGCGTGGCTTGAGCCGGACGGAGTTCGCCGCGGCGGCGGGCCGTATCATCGGCGACGTGAACTATGTTCACCCCTTCCGCGAAGGAAACGGCCGGACGCAGCTTTTCTACCTTGAGCAGTTGGCCGAGCGGGCGGGGCATCCTATCGACCTTGCCCGGCTGGAACCGCGCGGCTGGCTTGCCGCGTCGCGTGCATCTCATGCTGGTGATTATGAGCCAATGGCGGCCGAGATCGCCCGCGCCCTGACCGGCCACCCGTAGCCGAGGCGATTTGCGAGGCCGAGTCTCCGGCGGAACAGGGGCACAGAGTCGGCTGCTTACATCAATCTGTCGAAAGACTGATGCCAATCGCCCTTGTTGTTGACCCATCGGCACCGCCGTGCAACCGTCATGGCGAGCGCAGGCTTCTACATGCCTTTGTTTCCGCTCGTAAAAGGCGTGGATGCCGACCTCCGTCGGCATGACGGGACGGCGGCTGGCAGTCGGACTTAACGCGGACTGGTATTAAACGTTGCGGTTCGGGCCCCATCACACGCTGCGCTCCGATCAGTGCCCAGCGGTAAAGTCGGCAGTGGGACACACCTCCGGCGAAGCGCAACTCAGGGTTTTGCCGGCACCGCGTAGTGCGCCGCCAGATAGGCGACGATCTGTGCGGCGGTGGCGTCATCGATCGGGGCGCCGAACGCGGTGCGCATCTTCGTTACCTCGGCCTTCCACTGATCCGGCGTCAGGAATGTGCTGTTCATGACGATGTAGTCCGAGGTGTGGCAGGCGCCGCACCGCGCGCTGGTCACATCCTCACCTGCGCCGGGTGTCAGTGGCGTGGGCGGATCGGCCAGGGCGTGCTGGCTGACCAGCGCGGCGAACAGCGCGATCGTGAGGCGTTTCACGTCACGGTCACCGCGATCGGGCGCGGCACATTGTTATGGTAGCCGCCCGGGTTCGCCTTGAACCGTTCGGCCTGACGTTCGCCGGTGTGGCTGGTGGCCCGGCTCACCAACCGGTAGGTGCCGCGGCGCATCAACTCGGTCTGCAAGAAGAACCGGCGATAGGCGTAGGGACCGAGCGGCCGATCCAACAGCGCGTCCTGCCAGGTCTTGCCGCCGTCGATCGAGACCTCGACCCGGTCGATCCCCGACCCGCGATCCCAGGCGATGCCCTGGATATTGAAACCCGAACGGTCCCGTTCCTGACCTTCCAACGGGTCGGCGATCAGCGAGTTGACGACGAGTTCGGTGACAGGGACGGTTGTCGAGGTTTCCTGGGACACGAATGGCCGCAACACCGGGAACAGGCCGGCGGGGACGCGATCGGCGGTCTGCATCCAGAAATTCTTCAGCGGTGACGAACTGACCTCGATGCTGGTCAGATGCTTCATCCAATAGGTGCCGACCCAGCCTGGCACCACCAGCCGGGCCGGATAGCCGTTCAGCAGCGGCAGCGGCGCGTTGTTCATGGCGATGGCCACGATGGTCTTGTCATCGAGTGCCTTCTCCATTGGAATGCTTTTCTGAAACGGCGGCGTCCCGGCCATTGCCGGCTTGTCGGCGCCACTCAGCCAGACCTCCAACGCGTTCGGCTTGACGCCGGCTGCTTTAAGGACGTCGCGGAGGGCCGGCCCGCTCCATTGCGCACAGCCCATGCCGCCATCGGTCCACTGAACCCCGGCGACGTGGGGGGAAATCAGGCCTCGGCGATTGCCGGGGGCCTGGCAGACAGCAAGAACATCGTTGGATGGGAGGTCGAGCAGGTCGCTCATTTTCAGCCGGGCGGGATGGGTGACGGCATCGCCGGTGATGGACAGGGTCCAGCCGTCCATGTCGTCGGCCGTCGGCACGCCGGCGAGGTGATAGCGCACGAAGAAGCGGTCGTTGGGTGTCACGACATTGGAGAAAACGTCGACCGGGGTCGCATAATTCGGCGGACGGTCGACGAGGCGCAGCAGTCGCCGTTTATTGGGCAGGTTGGCGTATTGGGCGATCTCCCGGGTGCCGTCGGGCAACTCGGCTGGGATTGTCGTGCTTTCCGCCGCGACCGAGGGCGACGCGAGCAAAACCGCGCCCGCCCCGGCGATCATGTCACGCCGCCGCATGCCTCTTTCCTGTCCTGCCGTGGGCTCGGGATCGTGTGGCGTGAAATGCGGCGGCGTGCAATCCGGCAGTTATTCGGCGGCTTGCCGGAAAGTCTGGGCGTAGCGGGTCAGTGCGCCTTCGTCGGTCGGGATGATCGGCGCGAAATCGGTGTGCGCGATCCATTCCGCCCGGGTCGGCTTGCGGATGTAGTTGGAGACGGCGTTCAGGGTCAGATACACGATCTTCCTCGGATACGGCGTGATGTTGCCGGCGGAGCCGTGCACCAGGTTGCCGTGAAACAGCAGCAGGCCGCCGGGCTTGCCGGTTGGGGCGACGATGCCGCCGGTTTCGACGATGCGGGTGACGGTGGGTTCGTCCAGGGTCCACAGCGGGTACGACGTGGTGCTGGTGTCGTGCGCGGCGGCGAGGACGCCATCTGTGTGGCTGCGCGGGACCAGCATCAGCGGGCCGTTGATCGGCATGACCTCATCGAGGAAGACGGCGATGTTCATGGCTCGGGGTTCGGGCATGCCGTCGTCGCGCGCCCAGGTGCCGTAATCCTGATGCCACTGCCAGACGTCGCCGGTGAACGATGCTTTGGCGTTGATCTTGTACTGATGCATGTAGACCTGCTCACCGAACAGTTGCTCGACGGGGCTGATCATCAGCGGGTGGCGGGCGAGCAGGCCGTGCGCCTCATTGTACAGATGGGCAGCGAAGGCGGTGCGGGGGGCGCCGGACTTCTCGCGCCAGACTTCAGGGCGCTGTTGGTGGTAGATCTGGTCGGCTTCCGATTTCAGGATGGCGACCTCGGCGGGGGAGAAGGTCTCGGGCAGGAACAGATAGCCTTCTTCATGGAACTGGCGGATTTGCGTTTCTGTCAGCATGGGATGTTTCCTCGTCAGGCGGCTTTTGGTTGCAGTTCCTCGGCGGTGAGCCGAGCGGCGGTGGCGGCGTGGTCGCGGGCGGCGATTTCGGCTGCGGCGGGATCGCCGGCCAGGATGCGGTCCAGGATCGCCGGATGTTCCTGGCGCCAGACCCGGGCGGCGTAGTCCGGGGCGCGCAGCACCATGGCCATCGAGCGCATCAGGTGCGGCCACAGCGGGGCGGTCATTTCCTCGATCGCGGGATTTCCGGATAGCCGGTACAGGGTCTGGTGAAAGTCGGTGTCGGCTCGGACCAGGACGGGGATCGGGGTCGTGGCGTCGAACTGGGCGCCAGCGTCGCATTGGCGTTTCAGGCTGTCGCGCTCGGCGTGATCCTGAGGACGTTGCGCTGCCAGGCGGGCGGCGAGACCATCGATGGCTTCGCGCACCTGGTAGAGCTGCATCACCCGCATGGGGTCGAGCGGCACGATCCGCATACCTTTGCGGCCGTAATCCTCCACAAGGCCCTGACGCTTCAGCAGATGCAGCGCATGACTGACCGGCTGGCGGGAGACGCCAAGCGTGTCGGCCAACTCGGCCTGGCGGATGCGCTGGCCGGGTAGCAACGTGCCGTCGGCGATCGCGGCCAGCATCTGCTGGTAGGTGCGATCGATGAGGCTCTCGGGTGCCGACAGTGCCTGCAGCATGGAATTCGGAATTCCGAAATTTTCTGCGCGGCAGGTAGCGTGGATGGCGTGGTGAAGTCAAGGGACGACAATAAGCCGTGCCGCGTGGGATCGACGCAGCGTGATGTGGATCAGGCGTCCGCGGTCGCAACCGTGCGGTCGTGAATTGTCTGGAGCGTCACCTCGAGCGCGGCGCTCAGGCCGTCGGCGAGCGCTGGGGCTTCGGCCGCACCGGCCTGCACCGCCCGCTCGAAGCGGCGGCCGACCGCGGTCAGGCGTTCGAAGCCGAACATGCCGGCACTGCCGGCGATCGTATGGGCCGCCTCGGCGAGTTCGTCGCCGGTGTGGACCAGCGCGTCGGGGCCGCGCAATCCGCGCAGCAGGGCTTCGCCGCGTTCGGCGATCGCGTCCATGTAGGACGCGATCGCCTCCGGCGTGAGGTAGAACGCCGTCAGTTCGAACACCGTCGGGTTGAAGACCACCAGGTCGGATCCGATGACCGCCCCCATCGGCAAGATCGCTTGCGCGATGCCAAGGCCTTCGCCGCGCGCCGGCCTAGCCGCGGCGGCGCGCAGCACGGCCGTCAACAGCGTGTCCGGACCGAAGGGCTTGGGCAGATGACTGTCCATGCCCGCCTTGCGGCACTCCGCCACCTGTTCGGTGAACGCCTGGGCGGTCAGGGCGACGATGGGTACGCGCCCACGGTCACCGTCGAGGGCCCGTATGCGGCGGGTCGCCTCCAATCCATCCATCTCGGGCATGCGCACGTCCATCAGAACGACGTCGAAGTCGATGGTGCCCACCGCGGCGATGGCCTCGGCGCCGCCTTCGACGCAGGTAACCTTGTGGCCGGCGGCGCGCAGGAAGGATCCGGCGATGTCGCGGTTCATGGCGACGTCGTCCACGACCAGGACGTGCAGCACGGCCGGGGATGATACCAGCGCGTCGGTGGTCGGGGGCATGGCCGGCGGCGATGGCAGGGCGGTATTCGATGGCAGTTCCAGCCAGAAGACGCTGCCGCCGCCTGGGTTGTCATCGTGGCCAAGACGGCCGTTGAGCAGAGCCGCGATCCGGGCGGACAGGGCAAGACCGAGTCCGGCGCCGTCGGTGGAGTCGGCCTCGGGACGTTCGAAGTCCCGGAACAGCCGCTGGCATTCCTCGGCCGGTATGCCCGGACCGGTGTCGGCGATTTCGACCCGCAGCACCGCGTCGTCCGCCCCCTGGCGCAAGCACACATCGATCGTGCCGTGACTGGTGAACTTGACCGCATTGCCAAGCAGGTTGAGCAGGACCTGGCGCAGCCGGGTCGGATCGGTGACCAGCTTCTGACGGGTCGCCGGCGCGACGGTGATACCCAGTGCCAAACGCTTGGCCTCCGCCGCGGGCCGGATCAGATCGAGGCATTCCACCGCAACCGCCCGCACGTCCAGTTCGACCGCTTTCAAGGCGACGTCGTCGGATTCGATCTCGGACAAATCGAAGACGCAGGTAATCATCTGCAGCAGGTGCCGGCCGGCCACCAGCATCGCATCCGTCTGCGCACTTTGCGTGGCGCTCAGACTGCCGTCGGCCCGCAGCGCCTGCGCATGGTCGAGGATGTCATTCAACGGCGCCCGCAATTCCCGGCTCATGCCGGCCAGGAAATGCGACTTGGCCCAGTTCGACCGATCCGCGATGTCGCGTGCCGCCGCGAGATGGCGGGTCATCTGTTCCAGCTCGATATTGGCGATGCGGAGTTCCCGTTCGCGTTCGGCCTGCACGGTCAGGTCATGCACGAAGGCGGTGAACAGCCTGGTTCCCGGCAGCTTCACCTCCCCGATGGCGAGTTCCATCGGAAACGCGCTGCCGTCCTTGCGCTGGCCGCAGCCGATGATGTGCCGCTCACCGGTGGCGGTGTAGCCGGACAGATGGGTGTTGTGCTGTTCCCAGTCGGCGGATGGCAGCAGCATCCCGACGTTCTGGCCCATCATTTCCGCCGAGGTATAGCCAAACAGGCGCACGGCGGCAGCACTGAAGGAATGCACGAAGCCTTGCTTGTCGATCACGATCAGCGCATCCGGCACGGTCTCCAGGATCGAACGAAGCTGCGCCTCCCGACGCTCCAGGTCCCGGTGGACGCGGCGGGTTTCGGTCAGGTCGCGAGCGGCCTTGGACGCACCGATCATTCTGCCGAGTTCGTCGCGGATGGGCGAAACGGTCAGCGATATGGGGATGATCCGGCCGTCCTTGCACTGGCGCTTGGTGTCGAAGTGGACGATCTTCTCGGTGCGGCGGACCTGCTCGAGAACCGCGAGATCCTCATCGATCCGGTCGGACGGAATGATGCGGGTGACCGGCTGGCCGATGATCTCGTCGGCGGTGAAGCCGAACATCGTTTCGGCGGCTTTATTCCAGGACGTGACGAGGCCTTCGAGATTCCTGCCGATCACAGCCTCATCCGACGAATCGGTGATGGCGGCGAGCCAGAAGCGGGCGTCATCCTGCCTGGTATGATCGAGAGCCCTCAGCGGATGATCGGCCAATGCGGCAAGGTTTTCGATGCGGCCCGCGCGGCGTGCCGGCGCATCTTTTTTCGGCGCGCGATCCGCACGGGCGCCAGTCAGGGTGGCGCGAATGGCTTCGATTTTCGGCATGAGTACGGACATCGCGATGCTCCCATATCTGCTACCACCCGCGCCTGACAGAAGACGAGACTTCGTTACGGACCGCCCTCTATCCGGCC
>DATAZJ010000162.1:0-2348 GCA_036272115.1 Rhodopila sp.
CACATCCCGGCTCCAGGCGTCCGGGGCGGCAAACGCGCTGGCGTGGACAGCCGCCATGACCTCGATATCGGCCAGCGTGGCGCGATACGGCACCGGGCTCAGCCGGCCGGTTCGGGGGGACGTTCTCCACCCGGCAGCCTCGCCTCCGGCGCGTCGACGTATAGCGGCTCCGGCGGCAACGGGCGGATCGTGCCCAGGAAGCGCCGCTCCGCCACCTGTGCGATGTGCCGCCCGGTGGGCAGGCGCGCATCGGTCAGCATCACGTTGGTGCCGCGGGCGGCCAACCGGCTCGCGATGTCGGCGGCGGCCGGACCGGCGACCGCCACCGCCCCGCCCGGGTCCGGCAGTTCGGTCACCGCAAATGAATACACCGCGTCGCCGACCTCCAGAAAGATCCGGCCACGCCGGCTGGTCATCGCGCACCACAAGATCCGCCCGCCCAACTGCGGCAGCGAATCGGCCAGCGCCTCACCGACCGTGACGCCGATCACCGGGCGACCCGCCGCGACGCCAAGGCCTTGCGCCAACGCCACGCCGCCGCGAATGCCGGTGAAGCTGCCGGGACCGACGGTGACCGCGATCAGGTCGAGATCGGCGGCCTCGACCCCGGCGTCGCTCAGGCAATCGCGTGCCATCACCGGCAGCACCGAGGCGTGACCGCGGTCGAGCACGCGCTGATAGCCAGCAACGACCTCGCCGTCGGCGACAAGGGTCGCCGAACAACTCCCGACAGCCGAATCGAGGGCAAGTATCCGCATCACGGCTGCAAGCTAACCTGCCGCCCGGCCCACGCAAGCAGGCAGATGATCGCGATCGCGGGGCCGTCCCGTCCGCTTGCGGGACTCCGTCCCGGCGCGGCAAACTGGCGGCATGTCGATCCCAATCCTTGTCCGGCGCCTGCCGCACGCCGAGGGCCTGCAACTGCCGTCCTACGCCACCGCCGGGGCCGCTGGCATGGACCTGATTGCCGCCGTCCGGGACCCGGTTACCGTCGGACCCGGGGAACGCGCGCTGATCCCGACCGGCCTGACCGTCGCCCTGCCGCCCGGCTACGAATTGCAGGTCCGCCCGCGATCGGGCCTCGCGCTGCGGCATGGCATCACTCTGCCGAACAGCCCCGGCACCATCGACGAAGACTACCGGGGTGAGATCGGCGTGATCCTCCTCAACACCGGCACCGAGGCTTTCGTCGTCGAACGCGGCGCTCGGATCGCCCAGGCGGTGCTGGCGCCGGTCAGCCGCGCGGCATGGCGGGAAGTGGACAGCCTGGACAAGACGGCACGCGACTCGGGCGGATTCGGCAGCACCGGCACCAGGACGGACTGAAGCCGCGGTGCCGCCCATGCAGCACCTATCGCAGCCATTTGAACACGGTCTGATCGACCCCATCCGCCACGATGGATGAACATCACCCGAACCGCCGGCAAAAGCCGGTTGACCGGCCAAGCTTCGCGGGTCTTCACATGCCGATGCGTCAGACGCTGTTCCTTGCCGCGAGTCTCCTGATCGGCCTGCTGGCGACCGGCGTTCCGGCGGCCCAGGCGCGGGCCCGGTTCCGTCCGGCCCCCCCGGCGGCACAATCCCTGGCCTTGCCCCGAGCGGTTACCGACCATTTCTTTCTATCCAGCGACGGCGTGCAACTGCACTACCTGGAAGCGGGACCGCCAACCGCCCACACCCTGGTCTTCGTGCCCGGCTGGACCATGCCGGCCTGGATATGGATGCCGCAGATCCAGGCGTTCTCCCGCAACTACCACGTGGTTGCGTTCGACCCGCGCGGGCAGGGCGATTCCGCCATTCCCGCCAACGGCTACGACCCGGAACGCCGCGGCCGCGATATCGCTGAACTGGTCACGCACCTGGCTGAACCGAAGGTGGTGCTGATCGGCTGGTCGCTGGGAGTCCTTGATGTCCTCGCCTCCATTCACGTGGCGGGCGATCGGCGGCTGGCCGGCCTGGTGCTGGTCGACAATTCGGTGGGCGAGGAGCCGGCGCCCCAATACCACCCCGCACCGCGGCGGCGCGGCCCGCCGCTGAACCATGCGACGGCAATAGGCGCCTTCGTGCGGGGGATGTTTCATCGCCGGCAGCCGGCTTCCTACCTGGATCGCTTGACGCAGGCGGCGCTCCGCATGCCGGAAGCCGATGCCCGCAGGCTGCTCGCCTATCCGGTGCCACGAACCTATTGGCGGGAAGCGGTGTATGCGACGAAAGTCCCGTTGTTGTATCTGATCCGCCCGCTTTGGGTTGCGCAGGGGGAGAATCTCATGCGAAACCGCCCCGATACCGACATGGACGTCTTCAGTGATGCCGGCCACGCCCTGTTTGTCGACGACGCGGCGCGCTTC
>DATAZJ010000163.1:0-23870 GCA_036272115.1 Rhodopila sp.
GTTGCGCTCAATTCCCTGGGACTTGTAGTCGTGGAACGCGTAGGCGACGCCATCCGTATCGAGCCAGGCGCGCGCCTTCTTCATCGTGTCGCAAGCCTTGATGCCGTAGATCGTGACCCGCTTCGCCATCGCCCTGCCCCCCACATGGCCGCGATCCCGCACCGGACGCCCTGCCCGGCCGAAATACCGCCCCGCCAAACGCTGTATTTCCATTCTGCCATCCCTGGCAACCCGGCGCCGGAGCCTGTATCGTTCGGCGAATGCAACGCGGATGCATGGTGGAGTTCCTGAATGCGGTCGACCCTCGCGGCCTGGTTGGTTTCACTGAGCGTCCTGGCTGCGCCGGCGTGGGCGATGCAGTTCCAGCCCACCCAGGTGTCATCGACCGAGTTGGTCGTCGACGGCCGCGGCCCGATCGTGCCGGGTGACAACGATCGGCTGACCCGGGCGCTGGCCGGCCTGCCGAGGACCGGATTTACCCTGCTGGCGCTGGCGCTGGACAGCCCCGGCGGCAACGTGGCGGAAGCCAAGGAAATGGTCGGCGTCATTCAAGCCCGCCAGTTGCCGGTGATCATTCCCAGCAACGCCCAGTGCGCGTCGGCGTGTTTTCTGTTGTTCGCCGCCTCGCCGCGCCGCTTCGCCGCGACCGATGCGCTGATCGGCGTCCACAGCGCCAACCAGGACGGCGCCGAAACCGACACCTCGCTGGCGGTCACCACGCTGATGGCGCGCGACGCGGCGGATCTGGGCGTGCCGGCGTCGATCGTCGGCACGATGGTGGAAACGACGCCGGGCCGGGTCGCATGGCTCGACCCGCACGACCTGTCGCTGATGCGGGTGACGATTTACAACGGCAACGCGCTGACCGCGCTGCGCCAGCCGGATCCGTCCCACCCGCGCCACGACCTGCCGGCCACGACCGCCGCGTCATCGTCGCCGCTGCCCGCCGCCACGGCCGGTTCGGGCACCGGCGCCGCGGCCGGCCGGGACGACCGCCGTCAGTGGGAGGCATGGCTGGGCGGCCTGCACGGTGCCTACCGCGACGGCGCGATGTTCGCCCTGACCCGGATGTACACAGTCCAGCCGGGTCTTTGCTATGGCCCCGGCAACGTCAACCGGGGCGATTTCACCCTCGGCTGCGAGGTCGCCTTGCAACGGCTGGCATCCACGGCGGAGAAGACCCGGGTGAACGCCGAATACGCGGCGGGATGGAACACCCCGATCACCGCTTTCGAAACGCACGAAGCGGTCGAGCAAGTATATCAAGGCGTGTATTTCTGTGCCCGGCAAATCGTGCATCTGACGTTGAAGATGTACCGGCCGACGAACCCGCCACGCGTTCGCGGGGTTTTTGCCTTCGGTCCCGGCGACAACAGCCGGGAGATACCGCAGGGATCGTTCATTGTGGAGGGGATATTCGATCCGAATGCCGGAAGGATGACTCTCACGCCATTAAAATGGGTATTGCAACCACCGGGCTATTCGTGGTTTGGTCTTGCCGGTGGGTCGGACGATGGCGGCAAGACGTTCAGTGGACGCTTGACCAATAGTGACGGATGCACCCGTTTCACCCTTGCGAAGGTGCCTGATCCTACCGCGTTCAGATGAATACTTGCTTTGCCGGTCGAAGTGTTTGGGTCGGACAAAATGCCTGGGTGGAATTAAAAGTCTGGGTGGAACCAGGTGTCTGGGTGAAACGACGTGTTTGAATGACATAGATCCGGACGGCGATGAAGTATGACGGTTGCGGTAGTTGAACGCGAAGCAACCCATTTCGGTGGCAATAGGGGCCATGTCAGTCGGGTTCGAATGTCCATCCACCGCTGAAGTATCGCATGGGTTCCGGCGTCAAACGGGCCCGCACCACTTGTGTGGTGCCGCTTAATCGGTTACCGTTTGTTAACGGCATGTTCCTTGGGGAGACTTATGTAATGTTCGCTCGTCGTGTTGCCGCAAGACGGCTCACCTTTTCTGTCGCCACGGCCGCACTTCTGGCGGGCTGCGCAGCGACCCCGCTGGGCCCGACCGTGCAGGTGATGCCCGGTCCCGGCAAGACATTGGATGCGTTTCAGGCCGACAACGGTGCCTGCAAGTCGTTCGCGGCGGACGCGGTGAAGGGCCAGGCCGATGCGGCGAACCAGCGCGCGTTCGGCACCGCGCTGCTGACCACGGCGCTGGGTGCCGCCACGGGCGCGGCGACCGGCAGTCTGGATGGCGACGCCGGCGGCGGAGCGGCGGTTGGCGGCGCGGTGGGCGCCGGCGCCGGTTCGGCGATCGGCGGGATGAACAACTCGGCCGACCAGGAAGGCATCCAGGCACAGTACGACAATGCATTTTCGCAATGCATGTATGCAAAAGGTGACGCTGTGCCGGGCTTCGCACCGACTGCCACCGCCTATGCCCCCCAGTCCGGATCGGCGCCCGATCCGATGGTCCGCGCGACGCAATCCGAACTGATCCGCCTGGGCTACATGCGCGGGGCCGCCGATGGCTTCACCGGCCCGAAGACCCGCGGCGCGATCTCTACCTATGAGCAAGCCAACGGCATGCAGGTCGACGGCAGCGCCTCCTCCCGCCTGCTGGCTCGCCTGCAGGGCACCCCGACCCATGCCGCGGCGGCAACCGCGTCAGCCCCCAGCGCCTGGGTCGCACCCACCACGGGCGCAGCCACGGCGACCCCGGCCTCCGCGTCGGCTCCGGCCGCCTCAAGCTGGGTGGCACCAACCAAGTCGCCGTAACGCTACGATCGCCGATCCAGGAGGAACGTCCGATGCCGAACACCGGTAAAATGAGGTCATGGCGGACCATGCTGCTGGCCGCCGCGGCCTGCGGTCTGTTCGGTATCGCCGGGGTCCGCGCGCAAGGGCTGGATATGGATTCCGGTTCGGCCAAGGCACCGGCCGCGCACCAGGCCGGCGACCTCGACATGGACGTCAAGCCCGATGCGCCGCTGCCCCCCAAGCGCACCGTCCAGACAGTGACCGGGGGCAACGTGCAGGATGGCATCGCGCCGCTGTCGGGCAATTCCACCCCGGACACGACGCCCGCACCGGCGGTGGGGACAACGGCCACGCAGGCCGCCCCGACCCCGGCCCCGCTGGTGCCGCCCGCACCGGCCCTCGCCTCACCGGCCCCCGCCCCGGCAACCGTGGCTGAACAGCCCGCGGCATCGTCGCCGCCCGCGGTCGCCTCGGAACCGGTAACGCTGGACCATCCCAAGGTCATCGATACGGCCAAGTTACAATCCGGCGAAACCACCGTCAGTCTCTCCGGCATCGAGGGACTGGCCGGCGCCTCGGCCCAGGCCCTGCAAGGCTTCCTGTCCACCGGCGACGGTCACGTGACCTGCCAGCCGCAGTCCACTCCCGGCTTCGTCTGCTTGACGGCAGACGGAACCAACGTGGCGCAGGAAGCGCTGATCAACGGCGCGGCGAAAACCACCCCCGACGCCCCCGACGCCTACCGCAAGCAGGAGGCCGCCGCCCAGGACGCCCGCCGCGGCATCTGGGCCAACCTGCCCCCGCCGCCGGAGACCGTGAAGCATCCGGTCGTGCAGGACACCTCGACACTGTTCGCCGATGGCAAGACCTACGTCCTCGATGGCGTGGTCGGCTTCGACGACCCCTTTGCCGGCCAGATGCAAGGCTATATCGCCGCCAACGGCGACAGCGTGACATGCTCGCCGCAGAATGACCTCGGGAACTACGTCTGTCTGATGCCCGACGGCACCGATGTCGCCAAGGTCGCCCTCGTCAACGGCGCCGCTCGGGTCGGCCCGGAGGCCCCCGACGCCTATCGCGTGCAGCAACTGGATGCCCTGAACAATCGCCGCGGCTATTGGGCAACCGCACCCCAGGCCGTGATCGCCGAGGCCATGGAAGCGCCGCCACCCGACGTGCAATACACGCTGGTCGCCGGCGATGACGGCATGGACGGCATCACCTATATCGGCGGCGCCCCCGTGGCACTGATCGACGGGGAAGACGAGTTCCTGGTCTATGGCGACGACGATCTGGGCTGGGGCTATTACGACCACTACCATCATTGGCGCGGCGCGCCGGATCGTTTCCGCCACCATATGGATCGTTTCCATCCCGGTGGCCACGGGTTGCGCGGCGGCCATGATGCCTTCCATCACGATGCGGCAACGCGCGGACGGGCCGAGGCAATGCATCGCGAAGGCGGCATGCGCGGCCGGGAAGCCGGCGGGATGCGTGGTCGCGAAGCCGGCGGAATGCGCGGCCGGGAAGAAGCCGGCATGCGCGGTCGCGAAGCAGGCGGCATGCGCGGCCGGGAAGCCGGCGGAATGCGTGGCCGCGAAGAGGCCGGCATGCGCGGCGGAGCTCGCTCCGCCATGGGCGGCCGCGAAGAAGCCGGCATGCGTGGCGGGGCTCGCCCCGGCATGGGCGGACAGATGGGACGTCCCGGCATGGGCGGACAGATGGGACGCCCGGGAATGGGCGGACAGATGGGACGCCCAGGTGGCATGGCGATGGCGGGCGGACGCATGGGCGGCATGGGCGGCGGCGGCGGATTCCGTCCCGGTGGCATGGGCGGCATGGGTGGCCGTCCCGGCGGCGGAATGCGAGCGGCACCCGCGATGCACGCGTCGGCATCCCATGGCGGCGGCGGTGGCGGCAGGCACAAATAGACCGCGCGCGTGCCTGCATTGCCCGGCGTGACGTAACATGGGCATGCCGGCCGCTCGCCTGGGGGATATGCATACCTGCCCGATGACCACCGGCAACGTCCCGCATGTCGGCGGCCCGATCCTGCCCATATGCATGCCGACCGTGCTGATCGGCGGCATCCCGGCCGCCCGCGTTGGCGACCTCGCCTACTGCAACGCCCCGCCGGACGTGATCGTGCAAGGCTCGTTCACCGTGCTGATCGGCGGCCAGCCGGCCGCTCGGATCGGCGACATGACCGCCCATGGCGGGGTCATCATCGTGGGCGACCCGACCGTGCTGATCGGCGATTGAGGCGCCCCAGCACAGCGCCGGCGGCCGCAGATCATCAATCCGGATGCAATTCAACAAGCCTGCGAGGTATCGAGCAATGAATCAGGCAGTATCGGCCAGCAACAAACCGGGAAATTTCTGGTGGGGCCTCGGCGTCAACGTCGAAAGTCAGGCCCTCGTCATGGGCGACAACCTGGTCATGGCGCGGATGTTCTCATCACTCGACACGTCCACGAGTTGCGTAATCCGGGTGTCGGGCATTCAGTTCGGTCCCGGTCTCGGTGGCGGCGGAGACATCGTCCTCGCCATGGCGACCGGAATCAGCGCGCAGTCGGACTTTTCGACGGTAAGGGTCGACGGCGGCTGGAGCTTCAGCCTGCGCCGGGGTGTCGGGTCGAGCTTCAGCCTCAAAACGTTCAAAGGTCTCAGAAGTGCCGCCCAGTTGGTGCATCTGATCAAAACCGTCCCGACCAGGGAAATCCTCGACGTCTTCGTGAAGAAGCCGGCCTACGTTGGCAAATTGAAAGAGTCCGTCGTCGCATTCTACCATACCACGACCGACGGCAAGGACGCGGCGACCGGCGGCATGGATGTGGCGATGCATCTGCCGCGACTCTCGATATTCCCAATCGCCGGCCTGGGTTTCGAGCTCGGGATGACCTACCAGCACTTCAATCCGACAGAACTCGTGTCGTTCTGACAGGCGTCACCCCACCTCCACCGTCACCGCCGTAACATTATCGCTCGCCTGCCGCGCCAACGCCGCCTGAACCAGCAGTTCCGCATGCGCCACCCCGTCCGGCATCCCCAGCAACCCCGCCAGTTCCGCCTCCTCCAACGCCTTCGTCAGCCCGTCGCTGCACAGCAGGAAGCGATCGCCCGCACGCACCTCCCCCACCACCTTGTCCAGCGCCAGCTCTCCCTCCCCTGCCCCGACCGCCCGAGTGATCACATTGGCACGCGGATGATGCGCCGCCTCCGCCTCGGTCAGGTTGCCGTCGTCCACCATCGCCTGGACCAGGCTATGATCCCGGGTCAGCCGCCGCAGTTCCCCGCCATGCAGCAAATAAATCCGCGAATCCCCCGCCCACAGACAAGCGAAATACCCACCCGCCACGATCAGCACCACGACGGTGGACGCGATCGTCGCTCCCGCCCCCCGAACCAGCAGATCGCGATGCACGCCCTGCAGCCGCTCCCGCACCGCATGCAGCATCTGTTCGCCCGACAGGCCCGCCTCGATCGACCCCAACGCATCGCACACCGCCGCCGACGCCACCTCCCCCGCCGAGGCACCGCCCACCCCATCCGCCACCGCCCACAGCCCAATCTCGGGACGATCCAGATAGCTGTCCTCGTTCAGCCGGCGTTTCGTCCCCGGATCGGTCGCCGCATGCGACTGCATCCCCAGCGCCGTCACGCCGCACCGCCCGCATCGATCATGCCGGCGAACAAACCCGGGTCAGGCAACCCCGCAACGTCCATCCGCACCGCCGGCACCAGCGGACTGCCCGTCGTCCACCAACCGGCCACACCTGGCTCCAGGCCAGGCGCCGCAACCCCGGCCAATGCATCCATCAGCACCTCCGGCGAGCGGTCCTGCGCCAGCGCATCCAGCGCCAGCGCCTCCACCGCATCCAGCCAGCCCTCGTCGCCCGGCGCCCCCGACCCGAACACCGCCGCCACCGTCAGCGGATAATGCCGTCCCGCCCGGTCGACGCTCGGCAGTGTCAGCCCCAGCACCGCCTCCGGCCCACACGCGCCGCCCGGCAGCGCGAACCGCCAGATCGGCGCCTGCATCCACGCCGGCACCCAGCCCTCGCCCAGCACCCGCCGGCTCTCCATCAACGCGGCGTCCACCCACGCCTGCCAAGGCGCCAAAAACGACCGAGGCAGCCCCCTGCCCACAAAATCCCCGCGGCTTGGTAGTTTCCCGTCGAACCCCACCCTCACGGCCGCAACGCCGGGCATCGGAACCCGCTCAGCAGCGCCGCATCGAACGGACTGTGCGCACTCGCCGCGCTCAACTCGAACTGCGCCGACCGCTGACCCTGCCGCAGCGTGACGGTGTAACTCTCACCCCCACCCACTCGGTCAAGCCGAACCTGCTTCAGGAACCGGAACAGCGCCCACGGCCCGGTCTGCCGCATGTCGGACCCCTCGGGCGGGTCGAACGTGGCGCTGACGCTGGTCATATGCGTCGGCCCCGGCCAGTCGAAGATCTGCGCGCTGTTCGGTCCCGCCGGCTTCCACGACGCGGTAATCCCGCCGAAATCCAGCGTCACCTGGTTCGCCCCCGCATCCAGCGCCCCCGGAGTCAGCGCGAAATGCACCTGCGGCTGCTTGCCGCCGAAGCCGAAGAACGTATCGCGGATCGTCAGCGCATGCTGGAACTGCGCCACCCCCTCCGCCGTCACCGGCGCCTGCGCACTGGCCGGATCGCGCAGCCTCCACGCTTTCGGCGTGGTATCGACATACGGACGCACGAACTGGGCAAAAAACGAATCCATCCGCCCGTTCGGCGCGAACAGGTCGGCAAAATTGTCGATCGAGACATCATCCCGCGCACCCGGCCGGAACGGGAACCGCTGCACCATCGCCTGGCACAGCGGCAACGCGCCACCCGGCCCGGCATACGCCGCCGCCGACTGCTGCCGGCGCGCATCATCCCGCACCGCCCCGCCGCTCTGCGCCAGGGTCTGCAACCAGCGCGCCACCGGCTGAGGCGCACCGGCCGCCGTCTGCTTCAACGCCTGCGCCGCATCGATGCCCGGCGTCAGCGCCGGCCCCCCCGCGCTCGCATTCGCCGCCACCTGATCGGCGATCTGCCGCTGCAACCGGTCCACCGACGCCAGCACGACATCGATCTGCCCATGCACCACGAATTCCCGCAAATCGCGGAAATGATCCTCCAGCGTCTTGATCGCCGGGTCGGGCGCCGGTCTCGGCGCCGTCGCCGCATCCTTCGGCGGCACCAGCGG
Organism: Rhodopila sp.; assembly: GCA_036272115.1. GTDB lineage: Bacteria > Pseudomonadota > Alphaproteobacteria > Acetobacterales > Acetobacteraceae > Rhodopila. Next base: position 7,943 of record DATAZJ010000163.1, read on the forward strand.
CGTGGTCAGGTCGAACTGCTTCACCATCGCCGTCAGCAGCAGCTTGATCGGCCCCTGCGGCGACGTCAGCAGGCTGAAATCGGTAACCGCCGCATTGGGATCCGCCGGAGGCACCACCTCCAGATCGTTCAGCAGCCCGTCCCACACCACCTGATAGTCCCTGGCATAGCGCGCCACCACGTCGTGCTCGACACGCTGCCGGGCGACGACGTCATTCGCGTCGATCTGCGACGCCTGCCCCAGCACCCAGCTTTCCTTGATCGCCTGCTCCGTCGCGTGCGGCATCCCCGGCAGGATCACCGTCTGGAACCCGGCCGTGGTGAAAATACCCGGGATCGGGTCCTGCAACGTCTTCCCCGACGGCCGCACGAAATGCTCGCTCGCCAGCGCGCCGATCACCTCGGCCGGCACGAACGGGCGAGGCGCCTGCGCCGCCGCCGAGGACCGCAGCAGCGCATACGCCCGATCCGCCACGCCGATATTCGCCAGCTTCGCCTGTGCCCGAGCCAACAGCGCCGGATCGGGCGCCACGAACGTCGTGATCGGCCGCGCCAGCAGCGCATCCAGATGCGTCAGCAAATCCGCCCGGAACGGCGCCAGCGAGGCCCCCGCAAACGTCTCCGCCCAGTCCGCCGCCACCCATTCGCGGACCATCGACCGGTCCATCGGCCCCTTGCCGCACAAGATCAGGTAAACCCGCGTCGCCCGATACAGGTAATCCAGATCGCCCGACCGGTTGCGTATCCGCGCTTCCAATGTCGAAACCAGCCGAGGCAGCAGAATATTTTGCAGCGCCCGGTGGTAGATCAGGTCGGCGGCCGCCACGAACTTCTCCCGCTGCGCCAGCCCCAACCCGATCTCCGCATGCCCCGGATCGGCCGCCGCCGTCTGCAACGCCCTCGCCTTGTCCAGCACCGGCTTCACCCGAGGCAAATCGCTGGCCGCCACCGGAACCGGCGACAACTTCTCCGCCTCCGCCGCCTGCTTGTAGGAAGTCAAAGCCGCATCAAAGCGCTGCTGTCGCCCCGCCACCTCCCGCGAGGTGTACCACAGCGTCCCAACACTGCCCGCGATCACCAGCGCCGTCAGCGCCCAGGCCGTCCCGCGCAACAACAGCCGCCGCCGAGCCGCCCGCGGATTGCGCACCACCAGCATGGCCTCGCCGAAGATCACCGACTTGAACAGCGTCTCCAGGAAATACCCGCGCCCCTGGGTCGGCCGCAGCATCGCCGCCCGCCGCTGGTCGATCCCGAACGCCCGCGCCAGCGACCCGGTCAACCGGTCGATCGGGCTGCCCTCCTGCGTGCCGGAGGCGAAATACACCCCCCGCAGCAGCGGCGCCGGCTCGATCCGCGTCCCCGCGAACGCCTCATCCACAAACCCCGACAACGGCGCTTCCAGACTGGCGAACTGCACCGGAAAATCCGCGATGGCGGACCGCCGTTCCGGACTGCGCTCCGCCTGCAGCCGATCGATCACCCGCGCCGACAACTGCGCCGTCAGCGCTCGGAATTCACCCAGAAACCCACCCGCCGGCCCGGCAGGCCCGGTTTCCAAGGCAAACGTCGTCCCCCAGACCTGCGCCCGCCGCTCCCGGTCCAGATCATCGAAGAAATCCGTGAACCCCTGGATCAGATCGAGCTTGGTAAAAATCACATAGACCGGAATCCGCGCCGCCAACTGCGTATAAAGTTCCTTGATCCGCCCCCGCACGGCCCGAGCATGTGCCCGCCGCTCGCTCTCCGACGCCTGCGCCAGTTCGACCGCGGAAATCGCCACGATCGCCCCGTTCAGCGGCTGCCGAGGCCGGGTCCGCCGCAGCAAATGCAGAAACCCCTCCCACCCCGCCTTGTCCACCGCGGTATTGGAATCCTGCGTGGTATACCGCCCGGCCGTATCGATCAGCACCGCCTCATCGGTGAACGACCAATCGCAGAACCGAGTGCCGCCGACACCCCGAACCTCCCCGCCATCCAGCTCCGCCGCCAGCGGAAAGCGCAGCCCGGCATTGGCCAGCGCCGTGGTCTTCCCCGACCCCGGCGGCCCGATGATCGCGTACCAAGGCTGCTCATACAGATACCCACGGGTCCCCCGAGCCTTGCGCAGCAGGCCCAGCGCCCGGGTCAGCCGGTCCCGCTGTTCCGCCACGTCCTCGGCACCCGAGGTCGTCGGCACCCCGGCCGCATTCGTCCCCTGGGTCACCCCGGCGGACAGCCGATGGTCGGCCCGCCGGTGCGCCATGTCGATCCCGACATTGACCGCCAGCCAGACGAACGTCATCGCCAGCAGCGCGATGGTGCGCGGCAGCACACCCTCCAGCACCGACAGGAACGGCCCCATCAGCCACAGCATCACCCCGGCAGAGGCCAGACCGAACGCGGTCAGCATCCACCGCGAGCCGATCATGCGAAGAGCGGCCTGCACCTTACGAACTCCGCCGTTGCAGGATGATATCGATGCGGCGGTTCTCGGCGCGGTGTTCCTCGGTGGCGTTGTCGTGGATCGGCTCGCTGTCGGCGCGCCCCTCGGCGGTCAGCCGCCTGGGGTCATGCAGCTTGCGCAGCATCACCGCGCTGGCCGCCTTGGCGCGGGCAACCGAGAGCTGGAAGTTCGACGGAAACTGCACAGTGTGGATCGGCAGGTCATCAGTGTGGCCCGTCACCAGCACGCTGCCCGCTTCCTGGTTCAACGCGTCGCCGATCCGCTCCAGAAGCGGCACGAAATCGGGCCGCACCGTGGCACTGCCCAGCGCGAACAGCCCGCTGTTGAAAATACGCACCTGAATGGCCTGCGGCGTCTCCGTCACGATAACCAGATGCCGATCGATCTCCGGTTGCAGGAACCGATACAGTTCCTGCACCACCGCCGAGGGCGCCGGCTTGGGCGGCGGCACCACCGGCCGCGGCGGCGGCGCATTGACCGGCGGCGGCGGCTCCCGCAACGGCGGCAACCGGTCCAGCGCCGGCATCCCGGTCGGCGGCGCGGCCGCGGCAATCGCCAAACTATTGTCGGACGCCGCATTCAACCGGTTGGACAGGAAGAACCACGACAGCGTCACCACCGCGACGGCCACCAGCGCCATCACCCAGACCGGGACGGCAGCCCGAGCCGGCCGGTATGGCGCCTCGATCCCCCGCCAGCGCGGCGACAGCCCCTGCTCGTACGCCGCCCGCAGCCGCACGATGGTCTGGTACAAATCCTCCCGAAGCTGATCCAACTGCGCCGGCCCCTGCCGGGACAGCCGGTATTGCCCCTGGTAGCCAAGCGACAGGCACAGATACATCAGCTCCAGCAGCGCCAGATTGCGGGCCGGATCGCGCTTCAGCGCCGCCAGTTGATGAAAGAACCCCTCGCCGCTCACCACCTCCTGATGGAACGTCGACACCAGCGACGCCTGCACCCACGGGCTCGCCGCGCCCCACGGCGTGTGCAGCACCACGTCATCGATACTGGCGCACAACGCATAGCGCGCCGGATGCAGCACCTCATGCGGGATCGCCGCCGCCCGCCCGGCGGTCTCGAAATCCCGCATTGCCTGGATCGACCGCGCCCGCAATTCCCCGGCATCCGGCGGATTGAAAACGTTGCGCAGCCGCCCGAGCAACTGCAACAGCGGCGTGGCGGCGATTATCAGAGGACTTTGGCCGGTCGCCAGCGGCCCGATCGCCTCACCGGCCGGCGCCGGTTCAGCCGATTGCATCGGCGGCGGCGCAAACGCACGCCCCGGCGGCGCAGCGAAGTCCCCCGGCGGCGCGGCGAAATCCCGCGCAGGCGGCGGCGGCACGGGACGGCCGCCCGGCACTGGCCGAAACACCACCGTCCGCTCGTTATCGTTGGGCTCTAGAAACGGGTTGTCGCTCATGACCGCACCGCCCACAACTGCATCCGCAAATCGGGGAACTCGCTGGAGATATGAATCCCGAACGCCGCCGCATTCTGCATCTGCGCCCAATGCGGACTGCCACGATCCAACTCGAAATAATTCGCATCCGGCATGAACGGCAACTGCCGAGGCGCCACCGGCAGCGGCCGGATCCCGATGCCCGACACCGCCGCATTGACCAGTTCGCGGATCTGCTCGATCGCGCCGATCTTCACCTGCGCCGGAAACAGACGCCGCAGCGCATCGCCGGGCACCGACGCCCGCACCACCAGATAGAACGCCGCCCCTTGCAGCACCGTCCGGTCGGTCAGCGTGCCGCGCCGGACCCCATAGCGCATCTCCTGCAACGGAATCTCGGTCACCCCGGGCCCGACCACCATCGACAGCGACCGCCGCAAATCCGCGATCACCGGGGAAAAACTCGCTTGCAGATCATCATGCCGATACGCCGGATAGACCCCCGGCCGGCGCGTGCTCTCGCTGAACGTGGCGAATTCCCCCGCCATCTGCACCAGCGTCTCGAACAGCCGTTCCGGATGCAGCACCGCCGCCCCAGCCCAATGCCGTAACGCCGGCAACCACCGATTGGACGCCTGCAGCAACAAGAAATCCGCCTGCTCAGCCACACCCCGAGACCCACCGCCGGTCAGCCGCGCACCCAGCTCCTCCGACCGCTGGTTGATCATCCCCGCCAGCTCGCTGATGAACCCCGACAGCGGCTGCGCCGCTCGGCAGCACAGGATCGGCGGAATAAACCCCTCATCCAGGGTAACCGACTTGTCCGGCGAAACCTCCCGCACCTTCGCCACCGCGATGCACTGATAGCCGGAACGATCCTCCTCCCCCAGAATCAGCCGCGTGCGCAGATGCCCGACCACCAGGTTGGCCGGCTCCGGCGACCCGGTATGCGTATCCGTCGCCTCGAACTCCCGCACCGCCAGCCGAGTCTCGTCCTGGGTGCCCGCGGTGCCGGCCTGCAGCGCATAAGCAGCAGGCGACGGCACCGCCAGATAAACGATACTGTCCCGAACCTTGTCGCTCAGGTCGAGCGGCGGCGGCGGATCAGCCTCCCCGCCCGGAAAACTGAACGGCGTCCCATCATGGAACGCCCCCGCCGCCCGATGCACCCGGAACCGCCCGTTCTTCAGATCCGCCCGGTCCAGCTCGATGTCCGAGAACCCCCACCAGTACGGCCCCAGCGCGCCAACCCGAGACTTCAGCGCATGCTCGATCCAGCGATCCTGCTGCTGGAAGTGCTGGGCCCGCAGGAACATGCCCTCCTGCCAGATGACGCGGCTGGTCCAGCTCATTTCCGCGTCCTCGCCGAGGGTTTGTCTTCATCCAGCGCCACGCGCTCATACGCGCGGGCAAACGCCTTGCCGAACACGCTGTCGAAATCATCCGTCAACGCCTGCACGACCCGCGCATGCAGCGCTTCATACTGCTCGAACGCCTTCGCCTTCCGCTGCCCCGGCAGGAACGCATGTCCGGCCGCCAGCAGCGGCGCCGGGTTCAGCTCCTGCAACAACCCGCTGACCGCATCGCGCATCGCCGCGATCATCGCCACCTCATGCAGCCGGATTTCATCCAGCACCTCGCCGACCGCCCGATCCGCCGGACGCTTGCCGGTCAGCAACGACCGCAGCGCCGCCTCGTTACTGGCCGAGAACTTGATCGGGTTGTTGTCCTCCGGATTGACCATCGTCGCGAGAATGCGGAACTCCCGCTTGATGGACCCCCGGTCGGCCTGGATCTCCCGCATCCGATCCACCATCGTGCGCAACACCGCACCGACGGATTCCATCATCGCGACCGGATCGGTCCCCCCGATTTCCCCCAGCCCCGCCCCCCGAAGAAACGCCGCCAGCAAAGCCGCATCGCCGGCACCGTGCGACGGCACGCCCGCCACCGGCTGCTGCAACGCCGGCCGAGGTTCGGCCGCCTGGCGAACGGCCGGCTGATTAACGGCGGGCTGATGAACGGCCGGCTGATGAACGGACGGCTGGGGCGCTGGGTCCGGATGCGCCGGCAACGCCGCCGCCGGCCCGATCGGTTCCAGATCGTCCAGCGTCCACTCGGCGGCCGGCGGCGGAGTGGTCGTCGGCGCAACAAACGGCACACCAGCCGACGCAGCAGGCGGCGTAGCGGGCGGTGCAGCAAACGGCGTGACGACCGGCACAGCAAACGACGCAGCCGGCGGCGCAGCGCCAGGCGCGCCGAACACCGGTGCCCCGGCCCGGCCAACCGGCGGCACCGACAGCGCCGGCGCTGCCTTGGGCGGCGACACATCCTCCAGGTCCCAGTCATCCGGTATGACCACCCGGCTGGGCGGCGGTGTCTGCCAGGCATCCGAGACCGCCGGCGTATGATCGGCGCTGGGTTGGCCAACGAAGTCATCCGGAGAAGCTTTGCCGGGCGGCTCGAACCCGGCACCAAAATCGCCGGCAAACGGCCGCGGTGTGCTGCCCCAGCCATTCGGCTGCCAATCCGCCCCAGGCATGTGCGCCGGCCCCGCTTCAAACGGCGACCGGTCGGCCACCGGCGCCCGCAGGCTCGGCGGCGCCTGATAGCGCGCCTCGATGACATAGGAACCCAGGCGGATACGATCGCCATCATGCAGTTCATGCATCTGCTGCCGCCCCAGCGGCGCAAGCGAGTCGTTGACGAACGTGCCGTTCAGGCTGAGATCGGTAACCCGCCAGCCATCACCGAACGGCGTCAGCAAACAGTGCCGCCGAGACAACTGGCTGGCCGGATCAGGCAGCATCCAGCCGCTCTCACGACCGCGCCCGATCGCCAGCTCATCGTCGATCTCCCGCACCTCCGGCTTGGTCCCGTCAGGCCATCCCAGCATGGACAGCAGCAGGCGCATCAGACGCCCCGCCCGATCGGCCGGCCGGCGAACCCTCGCGCCGCCACAACGCCGTCCTTGCGCCGGCCGGTGAAGCGCGGATGACCCGCCACGGCCGCACCCGCCCACGCATCATTCCAGAATTGCACGTCCAATCTCGCCAATTTCGCACCCTTCGGGTCCTGATGTCACAGCAGATTCGATGTTCGTGCCCCGCCGATCTTACCCACACCTCAACCGGTTGTCATCTCGCGCGCGAGACGTCCCGCACCGCCGCCGGCGATCTCCTGCAAGCTGACAAGAAACCGTTCCAGCCGAACCTGCCGCCGGTTCGCCTCCCCCCGCACCGCCGCCAGCGCGATGGCGCCCGACACCGCGGTCCCGGTCAGATGCGGCCCCGGCGGCACCGCCGGCTGACCCGGCGGCGACATCGAATCCCCGCTCCAGAACGCAGCCACCGCGGCCCACGCCTCCGGCGCGGCGAACCCCGCCTGCCTCGCCAGGTCCATCGCCTGCCGCCGCGTCGCGTCATCCTGCCGGCGCACCCACAATTCGGCGGCCTCCCGAGCCCTGACCTCAATCTCCGCCTGACCCTCGGGCGCCGTGTGCAGCACGCACATCGCCGCCCACCACACCGCCTCCCGCCGACCCAGCGCGAACGCCCCCAGCCTGGCGGCCCCGGCCAGGTCGCCCGCCACCTGCAGCCGCCGCAATCCATCCTCGGTGTCGCTACACCCGTCCAGCAGCGCCACCGTCGGCGGTTCCAGCTTCGCCATCGTCAGGATGGCATGCAGATCGGGGTTGAGCTTGCCCAGCGCCGCCATGATCAGTTGATCTCGACCAGACCGCCGGTGATGGTCACCGTCGCGTCGCCCGACACCGACGTCATCGGCGCATCGAGCGATATCGACGCCGTCCCGTTCACGCTGATCAGCATGCCGTTGATGGTGACCCCGGTCTGGTCGATGCGGATCGAGTTCGACCCGACCGTCAGCTCGATCGACTGCATCGCGGTCACCGTCGCCTTGCCCTGCGAGATCTGGATGCTCAGGTCGCCCTGCTGCACCGTCAGGCTGTCGTTCCCCTGCTTGATCGTCGCGGCTCGGTTCTCGCCCACGGTGATCGTTTCGTCGTTGTCGACAGTCACCGACCGGTCGTTGCCGACGTTCAGGGTCTGGTCGTGCTTGACCTTGGTGGACATGTCCTTCTGCGCCTGGGTGAACAGCATCTCCTGACCCTTCTTGTCGTCGAAGGTCAGTTCGTTGAAGTCACTGGTGCCGCCTTGCAGGCTGGACCGGGTGCGCAGGCCGCTCTTGGTCTTCTCCGCCAACGGGTAGATCGGCGTCTGCTGGCCGTTGTACAGGCCACCCAGCACGACGGGATGATCGGCATCGCCGTTCATGAAGGCAACCGCGACCTCGGTGCCCACACGCGGAATGAACTGGGTGCCCCAGCCATTGCCGGCCCAGGGCTGCACCACACGCGCCCAGATGGACAGGTCGGCAGTGGCTTCGTTCCAGTGATCCCAGAAGAACTTTACTTTCACCCGGCCGTACTGGTCGGTGTAGATTTCCTCACCCTCCGGGCCGAGGACGATGCCGGCATGGACGCCGCCCATATCGGGCTTGGGGACCGAGAACGGCTGGCGCCATTGGGTCGAGGTGTCGAAGCTCTCGAAACTGTTGGCATAGAACGCCGGGGCGCCGTCGGTGCTCCAGCTTTCGTCCACCGCCTCGAAGCTCATCCAGCGGACGGCGTAGCTGCCGCCCTGGCTGCTGGAATCGCCATCCGCTTCAAGGTTGAACTTGGCGCCGGCGGTCAGCGGCCGGAAGGCGCCGGCACCGCTGACGACGGCGTTGGCCGCGATGGCGGCGTCGGCCATGTACTTGCTGCGGCCGGAGACGATGTGATGCTGGAAAGTGGCCGCCGGCCAAAGGAAAACATCGCGGGTGGCAGCGCCGGGGATATCCTGGGCGCCATCGTCGTGGGCCTCCAGCAGCTTGCCGGGCTGGATGGGATCGTAGTCCTTCAGGGTGACCTTGCCGTGGATGGTGCCGCGCGGGCTGTGCCAGGCGGTCAATACATCCTCGCCACGAATGTTGGCGTTGAAACGAAGCGAGCCGTTCGGAATGGCCTGGAAGGCATCGTTGTTGTCGGCGACGACAAGGGTGTGCTGATCTCCGGTGTGCTCGAAGAAATAATAGAGACCGGTTTCCTCCATCAGCCTGGTGGCGAATTGCAGGTCGGTCTCGTTGAACTGCACGGTGTATTCACGGACCGGGGGCTTGTTGTAGAGGCGGAAATCGCTGGCGGTGACGCCGGCGTCGTCCAGCATTTTCTGCAGGATGTCGACGGCCGACTTGTTCTGGTAGACGCGGCAATCGATGGTCTGACTGAGGAACCAGAATTTCGGGACCAGGACAGCATGATACGAGTACATCGCGTCGGGTCGGGCTTGCCCGGTCGCGGCGAATTCCTGAAAGATACCGTGGAAATAACGCGCCGGTTCATCATCGCGGCGCAGGATGATACAGCCCGGCTGATGCAGCACCGAATCAGGCGCGATGTCGGACTTTGTCGATACGATCTGAACGCGATACGAAAACGGCTGGCTGATCGCCTCGTAACCCGAAATCGCCGTCGGAATCAGCACGTCAGTCCCCAGCGGACTGGTCATTTGCAGGATCGAATGGGACCGGTCGTACGTGGGCATGGTTACACGACCCGGTCAGCCAGCCGCAAATTCAAACACATCCCGGAACGGTCGCACTGCAAAACCATTTTCCACCGCCCCTGCCCCGCATGGCAACGTCCCATCCGGCGGTGCCTGCCGGCGAAGCCAGCCCCGCGAAGGGCCGGCATCACCTGCCGCGCGATCAGAGCGACGTCGCCTGCTCGAGATCGTAGCCCGTGATGGTGGGCGAGGATTTGCCGGCCTGGTCCATGTTGTTGAAAGTGAACTGGATCTTGCCGAAGCTGAGCGCATAGCTTTCCGTCGGCAATCCTTCCTGGCCGCCGGTGGTATGCGCACTGGCGATGCCGCAATTGGTCAGTTGGTAGCTCATGTAATCCACCATGCCGCCCTGCGATGTGGTGACGAAATGGATCTCCACCGTCTTGTCGAAGGTGCCCTGCAACGCCGCGATCGTCAGTTGCGGGGAAGCGCCGTCCGTCGGCTTGCTGATGCTGATATTATGCACCTGCAGCTTGCCGGTCGCCGAGTAGCCCGACGTGCCGACGCGGCTGTCCTGCGGACGATCCATGCCGAACGATGCCGATGTCAGCTCGATCCAGCCCTGGAAACCCTGGGCGGTCACGGCACCGGTCGCATTTGGAAATTTCATGTAGATCGGCATGGTACGCTCTCCTGGGAGTTATAGTAGCGATGGATGTGCCTAACTGATCTCGTAGCAGAAGTGTTCCGTTTGATCCAGTCCCACCACCACGCCGGCGACAGGTTTTCCTTCCGCCATGCGTGATAATAATTGCGTGGACAGTTCGGGAAGCAGTGTGCGCGACAGGATATGATCGATGTTGCGCGCGCCGGACCCGCTCTCGGTGCAGCGCGCCGCGATGCTGCCGATCAGCGCCGGGTCCCAGTCGAACGTGGCGTGATAGGACTCCCACACCCGCGTCCGGATCCGCCCGAGTTGCAGGCCGATGATCCCCCGCAGCACGTCGTTCGCCAACGGCAGATACGGCACCATGGTCACCCGGCCCAGAAACGCCGGCTTGAAGCATTTCAGCAGTTCCGGCCGCAGCGCTTCGGCCAGCCCCGCCGGTTCGGGCGCGGTTTCCGGATCGGCGAACAGTTGCGCGATCAGATCCGACCCCTGGTTAGAGGTCATGATGATGACGGTATTGCGAAAATCGATGTCACGGCCCTCGCCGTCCTTCATCGATCCTTTGTCGAACACCTGGTAGAACACATCCTGCACGCCGGGATGCGCCTTCTCCATCTCATCCAGCAGCACCACGGAATACGGCCGGCGGCGCACCGCCTCGGTCAGGATGCCGCCCTCACCATAGCCGACATAACCGGGCGGACTGCCCATCAGCAGGCTGACCTTATGTTCTTCCTTGAACTCGGTCATGTTGATGATGGTCAGGTTCTGCTCGCCGCCATACAGCAGATCGGCCAACGCCAGCGCGGTCTCGGTCTTGCCGGTGCCGGACGTGCCGACCATCATGAACACCCCGATCGGCTTCCGCGGGTCGGTCAGCTTCGCCCGATTGACCTGGATCGCACGAGCAATGGCGTCCAGCGCATGCGACTGGCCGATGATCCGCTTGCCCAGCGCGGCCGGCAATTCCAGTACCGAACGGATTTCGTCGCTGCGCATGCGCCCGGCGGGAATCCCGGTCCAGGACTGCACGATTTCCGCCACCGCCTGGCCATCGACCACGGGAAACACCAGCGGCTGCTCACCCTGCAGCGCCGCCAACCGAACCCCCACCGCGGCAAGCCCCGCGCGAGCCCCATCCGCCGCCTCCGGTTCCGCGGCCTCGGCCGCTGCACGCAGTTCGGTCCATTCCGCCACCAACAGCTTTTCCTCGGCCCAGCGAGCCTGCAGCCCCTCCAGATCGGTTTCGGCCACCGCCCGTTCCGCGGTCAGCGCATCGCGCCGTTCGCCATGATCGGCGCCCGCCGCCGATTCACGCGCCAGGATCGCGAGTTCGGTGTCGATCAGCCCGATGCGACGGATACGATCCTCGATCGGCGGCGGCGTGGCCGACTGGCTCATGCCGACACGCGCACAGGCGGTGTCGATCAAACTGACCGCCTTGTCCGGAAGTTGCCGAGCAGGAATGAAACGAGCGGACAGACGAACCGCCTCGCTGACCGCCTCATCGAGGATGCGAACCCCGTGATGCTTCTCCAGCGTCCCCACCAGCCCCCGGATCATGGCGACGGCAACCGGCTCGCTGGGTTCCTGCACCTGCACGACCTGGAAACGACGGGTCAACGCGGCGTCTTTTTCAAAGTATTTCTTGTATTCGGCCCATGTCGTGGCGGCGATGGTGCGCAACTCACCCCGAGCCAGTGCCGGCTTCAGCAGGTTGGCGGCGTCGTTCTGCCCCTGCTGCCCGCCGGCGCCGATCAGCGTGTGCGCCTCGTCGATGAACAGGATGATCGGCCGAGGACTGGCCTTCACCTCATCGATCACCGATTTCAGCCGGTTCTCGAACTCCCCCTTGATGCCCGCCCCGGCCTGCAGCAGCCCCAAATCCAGCGTCCGCAGATCGACATTGGCCAGCGCCGGCGGCACATCGCCCGCCGCGATCCGCAGCGCGAGCCCTTCGACCACCGCGGTTTTCCCCACCCCGGCCTCACCCGTCAGGATCGGATTGTTCTGCCGCCGCCGCGTCAGGATATCGATCGCCTGGCGGATTTCGCTGTCGCGCCCCAGAATGGGATCGATACGGCCCTCGCGCGCCCGCCCGGTCAGATCGATGGTGAACTGGCCCAGCGCGCTGTCGGATGACGGTCCGCCCGGCCCCGTCCCAGCCGGCCCCATCGCTGCCTGTCCCGTCCCAGCCTGTCCCGTCCCAACCTGTCCGGGCCCATCGGACACCGCGGCGGCCGCGGTCGTCACCTCGCTGCTGGCGGCGGTGGCAGCGCCCAGATCGGCGCGCAGCCGTTCGGCCCCGATCGCGCCCAGCAACGGCGAGGCATCCCGCAGGTGGCGCCCCAGATCGTCGTCCGACAGCAGCGCCAGCAGCAGGTGCCCCGACCGCACCCGCGCCGCGCCATAGTCCAGCGACGCCAGCAGCCAGGCCTGCTTCAGCAGATCGACGATATCCGGCGACATCGCCGGCGCCCGGGCGTTGCCGCGGCGCAGCCCGTCCAGCGCCCGCGTCAGTTGCGCCGCCACGCGCCCCATGTCGATGTCGTAAAACCGCAGGACCGCCGGAATGTCCGATCCCGGCCGGTCCAGCAGCGCCAGCAGAAGATGCTCGATCTCGACATTGTAATGGGTCCGGGCGAGCGTCAATCCAGCCGCGGACTCCAGCGCTTTATGGCAAAGATCATTGCAATGGTCGATGAGGGACCGCAGATTCACGTCAGCCATCGGCCCACCTTTCGGGATTTCCTGCTCGTTGCTAATCTAATTGGACGAAGGACGTGTCGTCACTCACTATTATTGGTTGAAAGTACTTCAGCATGATCGTGCCTGAGGCTCTGCTGGCCCCCATCCCTGGCGATATGCCGCAGGGGATCGATCTGCGCAATCCCTCCCGCAAGCCGCCGCTCTACGACGCCCTGGCCGCGCTGCGCACCGCGCGCCAGCGCGAGGACGCCGCCGATCCCGCCATCCCGCCCGACTGGCGCGTGGTGGAGCAGTTGTGCGGCGTCATCCTGACAGATCACAGCAAGGACACCGAAGCCGTTGCGGGCCTGACCGAAGCATTGGTCCGAAACGATGGCTTCGCCGGACTGGCCGCCGCCGGCGTCGTGATCACCGGCCTCACCGAACGTTTCTGGCCAGCGCTGTTTCCCGCCCCCGAGGAGGACGAGCCCGACGTCACCCCGGAAGAGGCCCGACTGGAACCGCTCCACAAGCTGGTCGATGACCGCGGACGGCTGTTTCCGGCGATCCGGCGCACCGTCCTGTTCACCCTCGATGACGGCACGGATTTCTCGCTGATCGACTGCATGGCCTCCAAGACCTGGACGGCGCTGCGCCCGGAAGAACGCTCGAAACGGCTGGGCGCGCTGTCCGCGAACGATCGCGCCGACCGCGAGCGGTCACCCGGCGGCCGCCTGTGGGACGCGGTCAGGCAAGCCGCAGGCGCCGACCCGAACGGCACCCTGGCGGTCACACGCATGGATGCCGCCGCCGCCGTGGCCGCCTGGCAAGCCGGCGCCGACGCGATCCGGACCCAACCCGGCGGCGATGCCTTCTCCTGCCAGGCCTTGCTCACCCTGCTCGGCGACGTGCTGCGCACGATAACCGAGATCGCCCCCGCCGAACCCGCCCCCACCGACACCGGCATGGCCACGGAACCCGAACAACAGGCGGCCGAACAGATGACACTCCCACCCGGCACCCCCACCCTCGCCGCCGCGCCACAGGCCCTCGCCAACCGAGAGGACGCACTGCGCCGCCTGGAGGAAATCACCGCGTTCTTTCGCCGAACCGAACCCTACTCACCCGTGGCATTCACCCTCGATGAGGCCATGCGCCGCGCCCGGCTGTCCTGGCCCGAATGGCTGGCCGAAGCCGTCCCCGACCGCCAGCAACGCGACGCCATCCTGACCCGCCTGGGTCTACGGCCCGAGGCGGGGTAGTCGAGGGAAGGCAGGGAAGGCCAGGGGCTTTGCCCCTGGACCCCATCAAAGGCACAGCCTTTGAAATCCATTCATGGGGCTTGGGGGAGAGAGGGGGCCAACTCGGTGGTAGCAACTTCGGCGTCGGCCCCCTCTCTCCCCCAAGCCTAATAAGCGGTTCCAAGGGGCCTCGCCCCTTGGCGGGTCCAGGGCAGCGCCCTGGCCTTCCCTGCCTTCTCCCGACCACCCCGCCTGAGCGATTGACCGCGGCCGGCAGGCGCGCGTATTGTGTATAACTGCAATGTTCTGTCGGCGGTGCCGCTGCCCTGTCCCGGCCGCACCGATCAGTCCAGGAGACCATCCGGAAATGAGCGGCAATAGTCAAAACAAGCTGCGCCAGGTTCGCAAGCCGCGTGTGCACATCACGCTCGATGTCGAGGCCGAGGGCAGTCCCAACAAAGAGCTGCCGTTTGTTATTGGCGTGATGGGCGATTTCTCCGGCGATCCGCGCAAGCCTTTGCCCTCCTTCGCCGACCGCGGCTTCGTCACCATCGACCGGGACAACTTCGACACCGTGATGGCTCGTATGAACCCCGGCCTGACGCTGCGGGTCGACAACAAGCTGGCGGACGACGGGTCCCAGATCGCCGTCGATCTGGCCTTCAACAAACTGGAGGATTTCGAGCCCGCCAACGTCGCCGAGCAGGTGCCGCAACTGAAGGCGCTGATGGAAACCCGGGCCAAGCTGCGCGACCTGATGTCCAAGGCCGACCGGTCGGAGACGCTGGAGACGTTGCTGGAGCAGATCCTGCAGCACGGCGATGACCTGAAGTCGGTGGCGCAGGACCTGGGTGCCAACCCGGGCAAGGAGTGATCGCATGTCCGACAAACAGGCCGCCCCGTCCGCCGCCACACAGACCAAGACAGTCGAGGCCCCCGGACTGCTGGAGCAGATAATTTCGGCAACGAAGCAGACCGAACGCGACCGCGCCGCCGACCTGGTGCGCACCCTGGTCGAGCAGGCCGATGCGAAAACCATCAGGTTCGACCGCAACCTCAACCACACGATCGAAAAGGCGGTGGCCGAGATCGACCGGAAAATCTCCGCCCAGCTCAATGAGATCATGCACAATGACCGTTTCCTGAAGCTGGAGGGAAGCTGGCGCGGCCTGCACTACCTGATATCGAACTCGCCCGGCGTCCCCGGACTGCGCACCCGGGTGCTGAACGCCACCAAGCGGGAACTCGGGCGCAACATGGCGCGCGCCGGCGAATTCGATCAAAGCCATCTGTGGAAAGCCGTTTATGAGGACGGGTTCGGCCAGGCCGGCGGGGAACCGTTCGCGGCACTGATCGGCGATTACGAATGGGATCAAAGCCAGGACGACGTCGAAACGCTGCAATTGCTGTCAGGCGTCGCCGGCGCGTCGTTCGCCCCGTTCATCTCGGCCCCGTCGCCCAGGATGTTCGGCATGTCGAGCTGGACCGAACTGAACAAGCCGCGCGACCTGACGAAAATCTTCGACACCGCCGAATACACGAAATGGCGCAGCTTCCGAGATTCGGACGATTCGCGGTATGTTTCTCTGGTGATGCCCCGCGTGCTGGCGCGCCGTCCCTATGGCCGCAGCGGCACCCCGATCGACGAATTCAACTATGAAGAAGCGCCGCTCACCGCCGACGGCAACACCCGCGAAATGGACCACGACCAGTATTGCTGGATGAACGCGGCCTACACGCTGGGCACCCGCCTGACGACAGCCTTCGCCGATTACGGCTTCTGCACCGCCATCCGCGGCGCCGAGAGCGGCGGCAAGGTCGAAAACCTGCCGCTGCACTGCTTCGAAAGCGCCGAGGGCGACCGCGACGACAAGTGCCCCACCGAAGTCAACATCCCCGACCGCCGCGAAGCCGAACTCAG
>DATAZJ010000164.1:0-2075 GCA_036272115.1 Rhodopila sp.
GCGCGGCCAAAGCCGCCTGAACCTCACCGAGTTCGATGCGATAGCCGCGGATCTTGACCTGCTCGTCGGCGCGCCCCAGATAGCGCAGCTGCCCGTCAGCACCCCACCACACCAGATCCCCGGTGCGATACATCCGCGACCCAGGCGCCCCGAACGGGCAGGCGACGAAACGTGATCCGGTGAGACCGGTTCGGCCGATGTACCCATACGCGGCGCCGGCGCCGGCCACATACAGTTCCCCGACCACACCCGCCGGTACCGGCTGCAACCATGCGTCGAGAACAAAGAAGCCCAGATGGGCCAACGGCACCCCGATGGGGCTGGTGGTGCTGCCGACATCACCGTCGAGGATCTCCCGGAACGAGGCGTGCACTGTCGTTTCGGTGATGCCGTACATGTTGATCAGCCGCGGGAAACCCGGGTGGGCGTCTAGCCAGGTGGCAAGGCGTTGGGGTTCCAGCGCCTCGCCGCCAAACACCACCGCCTGAAGCTTCAGCTGACGTCCCAGCTCGGGCTGCAGAGCATCGGCAGCTTGCAAGGCGTAGAACGCCGACGGGGTCTGGCTTAACACGCTGACTTGTTCAGCCACTAGCAGGGCATGCAACTCCTCAGGGGAGCGGACCACCGAGTCGGGCACGATCACCACCCGCCCGCCGTAAAGCAGCGCGCCCCAGATCTCCCACACCGAGAAGTCGAAAGCCAGGGAATGGCACTGCGACCACACTTGCCCCGCCAACTCCAGGTCGGCATCCAGAGTCTCCAGCAGCCGCGTCACGTTCCGGTGCGGGATCGCCACCCCTTTGGGGGTTCCGGTGGTGCCCGATGTGTAGATCAGGTAGGCGATGTCGTCCGGAGTCGGCACGGAAAGTACTGTGCCGGTGGGGATCTCCGCGACGGGGTTGTCGAGATCATGGACATCGATGACCCGTACTTCGTGCGCATCCAATCGCGGGCGCAACTCGGGGGTGGTGATCGCGGCGATAGGCGCCGCATCGGTAAGCACGAATTCCATCCGGGCCGCCGGCACCACCGGATCAATCGGTACATACGCAGCCCCGGTTTTCAGCACCGCCAACATCGCCACGATCGCCTCGGCCGTGCGGGGCAACAGCAACGCCACCCGCTGCCCCGGGCCCACGCCCTCGCTGGCCAACAGGTGCGCCAACCGGTTAGCCGCCCGCTCGACCTCGCGGTAGGTCCACGAACGCTCCCCGGCGCTGATCGCCACCGCCTCCGGGACGCGGGCCGCCTGCGCGGCGAACGCCGCGGGAATCGGCACCGGCACCGGTGCTGGCTGGGTCAACGCCGCCCGGTTTCCCCACCCATCCAGCCTGGCATGCTCATTGTCGTCGAGCAGAGCCATCGACGAGAGTCGTCGGCTCGGGTCAGCGGTCATCGCCACCAACAGCCGCTCCAACCGTCTTGCTACATCGGCGACGTCGAGGTTCGACAATGGCCCTTCGGTCCCCGCCGTGCTGAGAAAAATCTGGTCACCGGCGCCAGAGAAGATCAATCCGAAGTCGCCCACCTGGCCAGGATTGGTGAATGACGCGGATGCCTCTACGCCGGCAAAGTCCATCGTCATTTTGGACGGCATGAAGTTGATGCTCACCCTGCCAGCGGACTGCTCTGAGCCAGGGGAGTGGGCTTTACGTTCCAGGGCGTGCACGGGATACCGCTGATGCTGCAACGCTTCCCGTATTTTTGCGTCAGCATGCTGGCAGAAATCGGCAGCCGTCGATGTCGGCGAAACCTTCAGTACCAGCGGCACCGCCCCGGAAATCATCCCGGGAAGCGTTTTTGATTCCGGACGCACTCGCCTGCTGACGGGCAAATCGAGCACTACCTCTGAGCCCTCCGCGTACCACCCGCGCACCAAAAGCGCGGATGCCGCGGTGAGGATCGACGATCGAGGCATGTTCCACGCGTCGGATAACTCTTGAACCTGACGAAGGACCGAGGAGTCCAATCGAACCGGCGCAGAAGGCGGATGCTGGTCACCTTCGCTCGCGGCTCTGGTCAACCGATAACGCTGTCCGCTTTCGGGCGGAAGGTTCTCAGTCCAATAGGCCTGG
>DATAZJ010000165.1:0-2087 GCA_036272115.1 Rhodopila sp.
GGGCCGGGCGTGTCGAGCGTGTGGCTCAGCGGCAGCACGCCGAAGGTGCTGACCCGGCCGATCGTGGTCTTCAGTCCGGTGATGCCGTTCCAGGCCGCCGGGATTCGCACCGACCCTCCGGTATCGGTGCCGATGCCCCAGGGCGCCATCCGCGCCGCAACGGCCACGCCGGTGCCCGAGGAAGATCCGCCCGGCGCCCGATGCGTGCTGCCGTCCCACGGGTTCCACGGTGTGCCGAGATGCTGGTTGGTGCCCCACCCGCCATAGGCAAACTCAACGGTATGGGTCTTGCCCAGATTGATCATCCCCGCCGCCATCAGTTTACGGTGCAGAGTCGCGGTGTGCGGCGCGACCCGGTTGCGCCACGCCGCAGAACCCCCCATGGCGACCTCGCCCTCGATCTCCACGAGGTCCTTGATAGCGATCGGGATACCATGCAGCGGGCCAACCGAGTGACCCGATCGGATCGCTTTGTCTGCCGCCTCCGCGGCGAGGCGCGCGTTGGCTGCGTTGACCGACACGAAAGCCTGCAGTTTGGGCTCCAGACGATCGATACGCGTCAAATATTCATCGACCAGGTCGACCGGCGAAAGCCGGCGCGCGGCAATCTCGGCTGCCAGAGTGTGAACCGGGAGGAAAGCGGGGGAGGGCATGTCGGGTTCTCCTGCGTGGATTTCAGCATCGTTGCCCGCGGCGGGAATGACCTCAAGGCCTCTTCCGTGGCCACGCCCTGGCCGGCGAGCACCGATTGATGCGCCACGCAGCAGAACGGTTCGGTATCGACCGGCCAGCCGCTATCTATCGCCGGGGCGTCGCTGCTGCGGTGGCTCCTGTCGCGGCGGCGCAGCAGGTCTCGGCGGTTCGATATGCGGCGGCGGGGCGGCGGCCCGGGGTACCTCAACGTGCGGCGGCGGCGTGAACCGTGGCGCCTCGATCCGCGGTGGTGCTGCAGGGGGCGGCGGTGCCTCGACACGCGGCGGGGGCGGGGGAAACCGTGGCGCCTCAATCCGCGGCGGGGGTGCCTCGACGCGCGGCGGTGGTGGCACGAACCGAGGTGCTTCGATCCGCGGTGGCGACGCAGGCGCGTCAAAATGCGGTGGCGCCTCTCGCAGCCCAGGTGCGCGACCCGTAGGAGGCAATTCCCGACCCGGCCGCTCGACACCGGGCAAATGGAGGCCCGAACCCTGGCCCGGAACCGGCCCAGGTTGCGGCACAACCTCGGGCGCCTGAGGCGGCCGGCCTTCATAGAGTCCCGGCCGGCCGGACGGTCTGCCGCCAATCACCGAAGGCGGCCTGCCGTCATACAGCCCCGGGGCGCCGGCTGGTCGCCCGCCCGGCGCCGGCAATGGTGAGAACCCAGGTGGACGGCCACTTTCCAGCTGTCCCGGAGGCCTGCCCTCGGGTCGCAGCCCGCCCGGAACCGGCACCGTTTGTGCGCCAGGCAAACCGGCGCCCGGTATTCCCGCCGGCCGCGTGCCGGGTACAACAAGCGGCAGCGGCCCGCCCGGCCCGCGGCCCATCCCAGCAGGTCCCGGCACTCCTGCCTCGCCCGGCCGAGGCCCAACCAACCTCGGCGGACCGCTTGCTGTCCCGGGGTCCTGGGCCTGCACGATCGGCCCAGGCGCGGCGCGGCGTGGCGCAAAGCCGGCAGCGAGGTTCAGTTGACGTGCAACCGCCGGTGTGACCCCAAGCGTTGCTGACGTTGGCGCGATGGGTTGCTGCCCGATCACCGGGCGGGACGCCGCAAAAGTGGCTGCCGACAAAGGCTGCGCCGCTGGCCGAACTGGGCGCGATCCCAGCATGACCGCGGCGGGGACCGACATCGCTCCGTTGCGATTGACAAACGTTGTGGCGGAATTACGCAGTTCCGCGTGAGCCCGCACGTGACCGGCGTTGATCTGCCGGACATAGCCATCGGAGGCCCGGTACCATGGATGAAAAGCTTCCCCCGGTCCCAAAGGCACCCAGCCGACCCGGCCAGCCGCAATCGCACCGCCCGCGGCAAGCCCGAGGAATGCAACCAGGGCTGGGGCATAGACCGGCCGTTCGGCGTGGTGCGCCTCGCCCGGAACCCAGCCCCAGCGGCT
>DATAZJ010000166.1:0-2489 GCA_036272115.1 Rhodopila sp.
GCGCTGCAAATCTGCCCGGAGTTGGCGAACACCGCCATACCGGCGCCCGGAACCGCCTGCGCCAGATCGGCATCGGCGAACACGATGTCCGGCGACTTGCCGCCCAGTTCCAGCGACACCCGCTTCAAATTGCCGGCAGACGCCCGAATGATCGATTGCCCCGTCAGATGCGACCCAGTGAATGCCACCTTGTCCACATCCGGATGCGACGCCAGCGCCGCGCCGGCGGTTTCCCCGAAGCCGGGCACCACGTTCACCACGCCTGGCGGCACACCGGCTTCCAGGCACAACTCGCCCAGCCGCAGCGGCGTCAGCGGGGCTTCCTCGGCCGGCTTCAGCACCACGGTGCAACCGGTCGCCAGCGCCGGCCCAATCTTCCAGATCGAGGCCGTCAACGGTCCGTTCCACGGAATGATCGCCCCCACCACGCCGATCGGTTCCTTCAGCGTGAACGACACGATCTCACCCGGCAACGAATTGTTGATCGTTTCGCCATGCAGCGCCGTTGCCATGCCGGCATAGAACCGCAGCATTCCCACCGCACGCGCTTTGTTGCCGCGCGTGCGGGAAATCGGCGCGCCCATGTCCAGCGTATCCAGCGCGGCGAATTCTTCGATGTTCTGTTCCACCAGATCGGCAAGCTTCAGCAGGATCGCCTGCCGCTGCGCCGGCTTGAACTTGCTCCACGGGCCGTTGAAGGCCTCGCGCGCCGCGGCGACCGCGCGATCGATGTCCTCGGCGTCGCCCTCGGCGACATTCGCCAGGAGTTCCCCGGTCGCCGGATTGTGGGTTGCAAACGTCTTGCCCGATGCGGCTTCCAGCCACTTGCCACCGATCAGCATGCGTTTCGTCTTGCCATCCAGGAACGGATGGATCTGCGTCATGACGTTCATCAGCTTAGTCTCCCTACCAATGTTCGGATGAGCGTAGCTGCCGTCGTCAGGCGCGACGCTATGTCCAATAAAACATAACGCAACACACGCCAGGAGTCCACCCGGCCGCTAGGTCGGCGAGGTAGTACGATCCGGTTTCAGATCGATCAGCGGTGTGCCGTCCAGGCAATCCAGCCCACGGACAAGCAACGTTCCGTCCTCGACTCCGACCAGCGCGACCACCGACGACGCAATCGGATTGGGCCGTACCGGCGACCGCAGCGCGAAGCTGCCCGTCGTTCGCCCGGTACGAAGCGGTGTCTGCAATACCAGGTCCCGCCGGGAACGATGCATCCAGTACAGCACCTGAATGCGCGGATGGTCACCAATATCCGTCAGCGCCTGCCGCCAGCGTTCATCCACCACGATCGAGCAGACCGGACCATCCAGCGTGCCTCGCTTCGGGCATTCGCCGCGTTCCCGCCACGGCGTACGGATTACACCAATGAAATACACGCCGGCATCGGTCACCGGGGGAAGCGGCACCGCCACTTCCCCCGGCCGCTGTTCATGAAAATCGGTCATGCCGCCAGCGTGGCACCCGATCCGTCCTCAAGTCCAGCCGCCGATCACAAAGCCGCGGTAACCGCCTTCACCTCGGTGTAGTTGTGGAACACCTCGGCACCCATCTCCCGGCCCCAGCCGGACTGCTTGTAGCCGCCGAACGGCAGCGAGGCATCGAACACGTTGTGGCAGTTGATCCACACCGTGCCCGACCGGATGCGGCTGGCCAGCTTGTGAGCCGTCCCGCCATTCGCCGTCCACACACTGGCCGCCAGGCCGTAGATCGTGTCGTTGGCGCGCTTGGCGATCGCATCCAGATCGTTGTCGTCGAACGGCGTGGCGCAGACCACCGGCCCGAAGATTTCCTCGCGGATTACCTTCATGTCCGACGTCGTCTTCTCCAGCACCGTCGGCGCAACGAAGTAGCCCAGATTGCCGACCCGGTTGCCACCCACCGCGACATGCGCACCCGACCGGCGCCCATCCTCGATGTAGCTGGTCACCCGAGAGACCTGCTCATCAGACACCAGCGGCCCCATTTCCGTCAGCGGATCAAGCCCCGGCCCGACCTTGATCTTGCCCGCGATGTCCGCGACGCCGGCGACAACCTTGTCGTACACCGATTTGTGCGCATAAAGCCGGGACCCGGCACAGCAGCACTGCCCGTGGTTGAAGAAGATCGCATTCGCCGCCCCGGAAATCGCCAGTTCCAGATCGGCATCCGGCAAAATAATCGCCGGCGACTTACCACCCAGTTCCAGCGACACTTTCTTCAGGTTGCCCGCCGCGGCCTGCACGATCAGCTTGCCCACTTCGGTCGATCCGGTAAACGCCACCTTGTCCACGTCCGGATGCGCCGCGATCGCTGCGCCGGCGGTTTCACCGAACCCGGTCAGGATGTTGACCACGCCTGGCGGGAATCCCGCTTCCAGGAACAGTTCACACAGCCGCAGCGCCGTCATCGGCGTCTGTTCCGCCGCCTTCAGCACCACGGTGCAGCCCGCCGCCAGCGCCGGCGCCAGCTTCCAGCACGCCATCAGCAGAGGGAAATTC
>DATAZJ010000167.1:0-2556 GCA_036272115.1 Rhodopila sp.
GATGGTACAGGGACCGGACATGGAGGCAAAGCATGGCCTACACCGCATCCGGGCCCATTGCGTTTGATTGCGCCGGGCAACTCCTGGCGTTTATCGCCCCGCCCATGATCAATCCGCGAACGATGCGATTCTGCACCAAAATACTGAGCACCGGTTGCGGAAAGGCCGCGACGATCGTTGCCGCCGCGCACAGGGACCAGCGGGACGATTCGTCCGATCAGTCATTTTCCCTTCACGAGCCTGTGACCATGACGTTGGTCATGATTGCCGGTTCATCGGCCGGCGACGACATACTGTTAACCGCGTATGACCCGCCAATTGACGCCCCCGCCCCTTTCCCCCACCTCCAGCCTTCATGTGCACTGTCGTCGTCCTCGTACGTCCGCGCCACGCGTGGCCAGTGGTCCTCGTGGCCAACCGCGATGAACGGATCGACCGCGCATGGGACCCGCCCTCTGCCTGGTGGCGGGAACATCCGGACATTATCGCCGGGCGCGACCGCACCGCCGGCGGCACCTGGATGGGCATCAACGCGGATGGCATGACCGCCGCCGTCCTCAACCGCCCAGGCTCACTGGGCCCCGAGGCGGGCAAGCGCAGCCGAGGCGAGTTGCCGTTGCTCGCTCTGGCCGAGGCAACCCGAGCCGACGCCGTCAACACCATTACCGCCATCGACACCGGCCTTTGGCGCGGCTTCAACCTCGTGATTGCCGATCGCACCGGCGCAAGCTTCATTCGCGGCGCCGGTTACGGCCACCCCACGGCGCATCGCCTGTCGCCCGGGGTGTCGATGATCACCGCGCATGACCCCAATGACAGGGACAGCCCTCGCGTCGCCCGTCACCTGCCTCGGTTCCGCGCTGCCGCCGCTCCCGAGCCGTCGAACTGGGACGAGTGGCGCGCGATCCTGGCCGACCATTCCGGAGCTGCCGGCGAACAGATCAATGTCGAGCCGCGTGCTGGGTTTGGTACGGTTTGCTCGTCGTTTCTGGCCATCCCTGCCAAAGGTCAGCCGGTGTGGCTGTTCGCCGCCGGTCCGCCCGACCAGGCACTATTCGAACTCGTTACGGGAGAGTGAGGCGCATCTCGCCCTTGAATGCGTGGATCAGTTCCCGTCGGCGGAACCGCCATCCGTCGGCGGCTCGGGTCAGGATGTCGACGTAGGTGCCGCACACTGACGGGACCGGCCCGTCCGGCCCTTCGACCATGACCAGATAGTTCGACTTCGCCGTGGCCGTGTCGCCGGTCACCGCGATCACGGAATTCATCACGTAATGCATCCGCCGCGGCGAGGACGGCACAGACTGGGTCAGCCACGCAGAGATCTCGGCCGGTCCTCGCGCGGAGCGGTAGGGCGCGATCCATTCGCCATCGGCCGCGAACAGGGCGCCCAATTCGGCGAACCGGCCTTCGTCCATGTGGAAACAGTAGAGGTGCAACAATTCCCGGATTGCGTCTTTGTCGCTGTCCATCACGTCGCCTTCGCTGCGCGGCTTGTCGCCAGTTCCGCTGCAAGCCTGATCGCAGCGATGAGGCTTGACGGATCCGCGACACCCTTGCCGGCGATGTCATAGGCGGTGCCGTGATCAGGCGAGGTGCGCACGATCGGCAGGCCCAGGGTGACGTTGACGCCGTGATCCATGTCCAGGGTTTTCAGCGGGATCAGTGCCTGGTCGTGATACATGCAGATCGCAACGTCGTAACGCCGCCGGGCCGCCGGCGTGAACATCGTGTCGGGTGGCCAAGGGCCGGAAACATCGAGGCCATCTGCACGCAGCACATCAATTGCCGGCTGGATGAGTGCGGTTTCCTCGTCCCCCAGGGCACCCTGTTCGCCGGCATGCGGGTTCAGACCCGCGACAGCCAGCCTTGGTTGCGCAAAGCCGAAATCCCGACGCAGAGCGGTCGCCGTCGTGCGCGCGGCGTCAATGATCATCTGCGTCGTCAGCATGGCGATCGAGGCACGCAGCGAGGCGTGCACCGTCACCGGCACGACCTTAAGATGCGGACTGGCCAGCATCATGATCTGCTGGCCAATGGCGCCGGTCAGCACGGCCAGGAACTCGGTATGGCCGGGGTAGTGAAACCCCGCCTGATACAGCGCCGCCTTGTTGATCGGGTTGGTCACCATGGCGCTGACCTCGCCCGCCAGGCAGAGCGCGGTCGCATGCTCGATTGAGGCCACGACCGCAGCTGCGTTGGCTGGATTGGGGTGACCCGGCGTTACCGGTTCGGCCAGGCGCACAGGCAGTATAGGTAACGCTTGCTGGTAGACGGCAGCGGCGTCGGCAGCGCGCTCGACGATCTGCATCGGCACGGCCAGACCCAGTGCTTTCGCCAGCTCGGCGAGCCGCTGGGGATCGTCCAGTGCGACAAAGCTTGCGCCTTGGCTAGCCAGCCAGGCGCGGAGGGTCAGTTCCCCGCCGATCCCGGCCGGGTCGCCCATGGTGAGAGCAATCGGAAGCATCGTTCAGATATGCAACGCCCGCCCGTCGACCGCCAGAGCCGCTTCCTTCACTGTCTCATTCAGGCTGGGATGTGCGTGGCAGGTCCGTG
>DATAZJ010000168.1:0-3233 GCA_036272115.1 Rhodopila sp.
GAACCGGTCGCCGTCGGTCGTTACTAATCCGGCCGTTGGCGATGGGAAATGGATCGGCAGCAGCAGTGTGTCGGTGTCGGTGACGGACGACAGAAAGCGCCGGCGTGAGGCTGCCGCCTGTTTCGGATCCCAGTCGACGCCGGGGGACCAGTCGAGTTCCCGGCATTGGATGGCGTGGTGCATCATGTCTCCGGTGACCACGGCGCGCTGGCCGCGGGAGAAGATGTTGACACAGCAGTGGCAGGGCGAGTGGCCCGGGGTCGGCGTCAGGGTGATGGTGTCGTCCAGGGCATAGTCGTCGTCCACCAGCAGGGCCTGGCCGGCCTCGACGATCGGCAGGCAGTTGTCGCGGAAGACGGTGCCGGGCGGATTGGCGCCCTTGGCGTGTTCGGCTTCCCACGCGGCGTATTCGCGCTTGTGGAAGATGTATTTCGCGTTCGGGAAAGTGGGCACCCAGCGCCCGTCGCGCAGCGTGGTGTTCCAGCCGGTGTGGTCGATGTGCAGATGGGTGCAGAAGACGTAGTCGATCTTGTCGTAGGTGACGCCCAGGGCAAACAGCTCATTCCGCCAGCGTTCCTTGCCGGGGAAGTCGAACGGCGGCGGGTGGCCTTTGTCCTCACCGGTGCAGGTGTCCACAAGGATGGTGTGGTGCGGGGTGCGGACGACGAAGGTCTGGTAGGTGACGCACATCATGCCGGCGGCGACGTCGAAGACCTCGGGTTCCATGGATGGGAGATGCCGCTTGAAGGTGGCTTCGTCGTAGAGCGGGAAGAAATCCTGCGGGCGGCGCCAGGGGCCCTCACGCTCGACCACCGCGTCGATGGTGATGTCGCCGATCCTGATTTGCCGCATTGCCGGTTCCTCCGTTGCCTTTCGGGGAGGTTAGCAAACATGGACCGGACAGACCAGGGTCGCGGGATGGGATGTGGTGGTCGATGATGGGGCGGCGTCTCTTTTAGTGAAGACTATTCGGGGCGTGGCGCACGGTCGTTGCGTCGTTGACTGGTGACTCTCCGTTCGCCTCCGGAGTGGGTGTCAGGCCAGGGATTCTTCAACACGGAGGAAGGGCGAGGACCACGAAGGGCCACGGAGAAGATCATTGCATTATTCGATGGAGCGCAGTGGGTTGTCGTTGAGCGGAGATCGCCGCGCTCCGCGCGATGACATTTCCATCCGGGGCGGGTATTAACGCACCACGACAATATTGGAGGATCGCAGTCATGGCCGAGATGCCGTCGAATGACGTGTTGAACGATCTGCGCAAGATCGACACGCCAACCATCACCAACGTCGTCGCGACGTATCCGAAGAATCCGTTGTGCCTCGGACTTTACAATCCGTGGGCAGAGAATTGGTATACTGACACCTCGATCCGCTGCATCTACCCGGAGATGGGGGCGATCGTCGGTTATGCGGTCACCTGCGTGTTTGGCCTGCCCGATCCGAATTTCTCCGGGCGATTGAGTTTCATGGATGTGGTGGACGCGCTGGATGCGATGAAGCGGCCGACCATACTGGTGATCCAGCAGAAATGGCCGGCGGCGCTGATGGCCAAGGCGGGGCTGGCCGGGGAGATCATGGTGACCTCGATGAAGGCCGTGGGCTGCATCGGCATGCTGTCGAATGGTCCGTCTCGCGATGTGGATGCGGTGCGGCGGCTGGACTTCCAGATGCTGTTGGGTGGGGTCACCGCGGGTCATGGCGAGATGGCGGTGCATGCGGTGAATGTGCCGGTGTCGGTGGGCGGGATGGATGTGGCGCCGGGCGAGTTGATTCACATGGATGAGAACGGGGCGGTGAAATTCCCCGCCGACAAGGCCGGACAGGTGTTGGACAACGCGCAGAAGATGTTGGCGGGCGAGGCCGAGCACCTGGCGAGGTTGCGGACGGCGACGACGGCGGCGGAGGTGCGGGCGGCTGGCGGGGCTTATGTGGCGAAGCGGGCGTCGTAGCGGCGGTTGGGGCAGTCAGCCGTCTCCGGTGGTGGGCGGCAGACCCAGCATGAGCTGGCCGTAGGGAACCATGTTTGTTTGGCGGGATACGATGACGTGGGTGCCGATGGTCATGATGTCCCGCACCAGGGCTTGTAACGGGTCCGTATCGTAGACGGAGCGGGCGCCGGATATTTCCATCAGGGTCTCTACGCCTCGGCGCAGTTGATCGGCGGCGAAGGCTATGTCGCGGCGGTTGCGGGCGATTTGCTCCGGGGTGATCGGGGTGTTGGAGTCCAGTGCTTCGATGCTTTGGGCGCGCCTGGTGTGCATGATCAGGATGGCGGTTTCGATCAGGGCGGCGGCTTCACCCAGGCGCAGTTGGACGACTTCCGAGGTGGCGACTTCCCTGGTGCCGCGGGAGATGCGGGTGCGTAATGTTGCCGGGACGAGGTCGAGGGCTCGGCGGGCCAGGGTGAACATGACAGATGGCAGGGAGAATGGCACCAGGTAGCCGCGGGGCGCCCTCAGCAGAGTGTAGTCGGGCAGGATTTTGGCGCCGGGGGTGGTGCCGTCCTGCAGGTCCCTGAACAGGACGGTGCGGTGTTCGGGGATGAAAACGTCGTTCAGGACCAGCGAGCAGCTTCCGGTGCCGCGCAGGCCCAGGACGTGCCAGTCGTCGACGATCTCGATGTGGTGCATCGGCACGAGCATGTAACGGATGGGTTTGTTGCCGGCCGCGTCCTGCGCCTTGGCGCCGATGATGGCCCATTGGGCGTGGCGGCAGCCGGAGGAGAATGGGAACCGGCCCGACAGGCGCCAGCCGCCGGTGGTGGGTTGGGCGGTTTCCCTCGGGGCCAGGGAGGACGAGGCGACGGCCTGCGGGTTGTCGCCCCAGACGTCGATCTGGGCCTGGTCGGGCATGCAGGCGATGATCCACTGGTGTTCGGCGAGCACGGCGTAGACCCAGGCGGAGGCGGCGCAGCCCTCGGCGAGGGTTTCGGCGATGCGGGAGAACAGGTCGAAGCTGGCCTGGTGGCCGCCGAAACGGCTTGGCTGCATGACCCGGAGGAGACCGAGGCGCTGGAAGTCGGCGATGGTTTCGTCCGGCACCGACCGGGCGGTGCTGGTGGCGGGTTCTCGGGCCGCCAGCGTGGGGATCAGGGCGGTGGCTTGGGCCAGCAGGGTTGGCGCGATATCGGACACGGGGCGCGTCTCGGACGTTTGGACAGATGGTTCGGTGTCGCGGGGGTTTCGTCAAGCTCGCTGAACCGACTGGGTTTCAGCAAAGGAAGGCGCCTA